>JABMPG010000247.1 GCA_013203855.1 bacterium | reverse complement strand
GCGCGCGCCTGATAAGCGCGAGGTCGATGGTTCGAGTCCATCTAGGCCCACCAGTTTCCCGTCTCTCTCCCCCCTCACCTGTGTAACCTATAAATGACCCCGGCGTCGTGCCCTGTTTTTGTGGCAAGGCGACTGCTGCTGTCTATAATAGGCCAGTGTGGATCTTCGGGCGCATTGTAATCGCCGTGGAAAGGAATAACATGAGAATCGTCAAGCATGAGGGAAATCGTACCACATCCGGGCAGGCGAGCCGCCCCACCGCCGATGAACGATTCCTCGAGTCGGAAAAAGACTTCACCCAGACAGACCCGTGGCGAGTCTTCCGGATTCTGTCGGAGTTCGTAGAGGGATACGAGGCGATGGCCGAGACGGGCCGAGCGGTCACAGTCTTCGGTTCCGCCCGCATCGAACCCGACTCACCCGTCTACAAGTCCGCCGTCGAGGTCTGCCGCCTCTTGTCCGAAAAAGGTTTCTCCATCATCACCGGGGGTGGACCGGGGATCATGGAAGCGGCCAACAAAGGCGCCCAGCTCGGCGGAAGCGGCTCCATCGGCCTGAACATCGAACTCCCTTTCGAACAACATCTCAACCCATATACCGACCTCAGCGTCCAGTTCCACTACTTCTTTGTGCGAAAAACAATGTTCCTGAAGTACGCCGAAGGCTTCGTGATCTTCCCAGGCGGGTTCGGAACAATGGACGAACTCTTCGAAGCCCTCACCCTGATCCAAACCGGCAAGGTCCGCAACTTTCCCGTCGTCCTCTTCGATTCATCATACTGGAAGGGCCTGCTGGACTGGCTCAGACAAACCATGCTCGCCAAGGGCAAGATCTCGACCGAAGACCTCGACCTCATGATCGTATCCGACGACCCCGAGGAAGCGGCGGGATTCCTGATCGACGCGATCGGAAAAAACGGCAAGCGCAACCAGCAAGAAGAAGGAGCACGGGAGGCGGCACGGCACGCCTATGGACGCCGGAAAAGCTGAGGATTACTTCTCACCCCCCAGAACTTCCGCGATATTCACCCCGTGATCCTTGATGCGCCGATAGGAATTCAGTATGTCAGTGTAAATCAGACTCGTCAACGGCGCGACCTGACCATTCTCGACCCGGGAAAGGTGCAAGGAACGGTAGTGTTTCATCAGCCGCGTCACATCGGCGCCCTCACGACGGGCATCCTTGAGCACTTCCCGATCCTCTCCCTTGACCGCATCCACGATTCGGTTCATGTACGCCGCCACCCGGTCATGAAGGTCCAGCAGCTCCCGCCGCCCATCCTCCGAGAGCTCCTGGGCGTTTTCCTTCCGTTTCAGATTCAGCTTCAGAATATTGCGAATATAGTCGCCAATCGTCTCGAACTCGTCAGCCAAACGCAACTGCCAGCGGCCATTGTCCATCACATCGTGCGTCACTGTGCCGGACAGCAGATCGCTCAGAAACTCCACAACCTCCTTCTGGACGAGATCGAGAACTTCCTCGAGATGAAAGATCTCCTTCTCGCGGGCCTGGTTCGACTCCTCTTCGGCGATCGAATCACGCAAGAGAAACATCATGCGACGCACATCCTCGCCCATGCGGAGAATCACATCCCAAGACTGCTGAATGCCGATGGCAGGAGTATCGAGCATCCGCACGTCGATAAAGGTCAGATGGGGAGTCTCGAGATGCTTCTCGGGCACGATGCGGGTCAGGAAACGCGCCAGAAAAGGCATCGCAGGCAAGAAGATCATCGCGTTGATAACATTGAAACCAGTATGCGTCAGAGCGATAGCCTTCATCGCGCTGGGAAAAGTCTCCTCCCCGTTCTCAAGACTCGCAACGTCCGGGAACACCCCGACCGCTCCCAGCATTTCTCGGATCAGAAGAATGTACCAGCCGAAGATCGCCGTAATCCAAAGAACCCCAAGAACATTCACCAGCATGTGGGCATAGGCCGCGCGCTTAGCGTTGGTGGAAGCGCCCAGAGAGGCCAGATAGGCCGTGATCGTCGTCCCGATATTCTCCCCAAGAACCAAGGCGGCCGCGGCCTCAAACTTGATAACTCCCACATAGGCCAGCCCCATCGTGATCCCCAGCGTGGCGGATGAAGACTGAATGATAGCAGTCAGGACGGCCCCCACCAGCGCGCACTTTATCACACCAAAGTAGCTGTCCGGCGTAAACCGAATGAACCACTCCTGAAACGCGGGCAGATTGCCGATCGGCTCGAAACCGTCCTTCATGAGTTCCAGACCGAAGAACACCATACCCAGGCCCAGGAAGACCATGGCGGTGTAACGCAGGCGCTCCCGCGAGGAGAAAAGGTAGACCAGCGCCGCGACCCCCAGCAAGGGAAGGCCATACTTGCTGACCTTGAGAACCAGAATCCAGCCCGTGATCGTCGTGCCCACATTCGCCCCAAGAATAACCCCAACCGCCTGGGTCAACGTCATAATCCCGGCGTTAACCATGCCGACCACCATCACAGTGGTCACCGAACTCGATTGGATCAGGCACGTGACCAAAGTGCCGACGCCACAGGCGATGAGCCGATTGTTGGTGACCGCGCCGATCAGCCGGCGGAGCTTGCTCCCCGCAATAGCCTGCATTCCCTCAGACATATTCTTCATGCCCAGAAGAAAAACCCCCAGCCCTCCCAATACCATAAATAGCGTCTCAACAATAGACCCGGCTTGCATATAGGATACTCCAATAACTCGTTTTAGCCCCGCTCCCTGAAAGGGAGGCATGAAGGGCCGACAAGACAGTCCGATACTCTGCCCCAAGGCGCCTTTTCTATATCGAATCCGCCCAAAAATGGAAACACAATTCTCACCCCTTCTAACGGAAGTTACGCAACATAAGAAAGCGCTCTACGAATCCTCCCCCGGGATCTCACGAAACACTTGACGCGCTATACCGACTCTCAAAAGCAATTGCGCGATAGGAGAATGACTTCAGCACTCGCAAGAGGCGACGCACCCCATCGCAAGCGAACTTTCGAGAAAGGATAGGGCAGGCCGGGTACGCACTCCCGGCTCCTCGTCTTCCCCTAATCCATCCTCCCCAAATGAGAAGAAATCGTCGCCCTCGTCTCTCTCCGGATACGCCTCATCGCCAGGGCGATCGCGCCAACCCAGCAAGCCGCGCCCGCCAGCGCCAGCCAGGGCCACGGGAGGTACACCAGGTCGCGCGGAAGATACTCTCTCCCGCTCCGCCAGGCCTCGTACCAGGCGTTGAGAAAGTGAAAGATGACCCCGGAACCCACCAGGCCAGCGAGAATGCCTGCTCCGCTCACCAATGCCGTCTCCGCAGTCAGGAGAATCGTCACGATCCGCCGCGACGCACCCACAGCCTGCATGATGCCACGCTCGCGGCGGCGTCTGGCCAAAGTCCAGTTCACCGATGACATGAGATAGGCCACGGCAAGACCGAAAACCAGAAACCCGAAACCAACAAAGCCCCACCCGACCAGTTTCACAAAATAGACCGCTCGCCGCCAGGTCGCGGTCGTGTCCACCAGTTCCAGCCCGAGGTCAGCCAAGCGGGGCTCGATATCCGCGATAGCGTCCGGAGACGCCAACTCGACATGCAGGCTCTGGTAGATCTTCTCTTCCGCGCCGTGCCACGCGTTGAAGGTCTCGACCGCCTCAAGCGGGACAATGAGCCCCAGAAGATTCGGATTGCTCGTCAGCCCGCCGAGTCGGCAGGACACACGGCGGATCGTATCGCCTTCGTTGAAGGCCCGTCCCATTCGCAGAGTCGATTCTCCCAAAATCAGATCGAACTCCCGTCCCAGGGCAGCCCCCCGACTCAGTTTGGGCATGCCGCCGCCCTCGGCAAGGGTCATGTTGTATAGATCAAGAAAATAACTCGCCAGAACGCACGGAAGCGCCCCACCCGGCCGGTACTCAAAACCTTCGGGTGCATCCTCTCCTAGAACCCAGGCTTCCACGCCGGTCACGGCCACATCGGACTGAAAACCGCTGCCGAGAAACTCCGCCTCGACACTGACGGGAAAACGAATGGACGCCTCGGGTGAAACCCGCCGCACCCCTTTCAGATCCTGAACCAGCGCGACCGTCTCCGGCGTGATCCGGCCGGTGTCGACCTTGATCCAGAAAAGATTGGCGGACCGGGGACGAAGCAGAACCCGGCTCTCGGGAACCAGATCGCTGAGATGGCGGCTGAGAGAGCGGCCGAACCCCACGCCGCCGAGAATGGCCGCGCCCAGGGCCAGCATGCCCACGGCCATTCCGACCGCCACCCAAAGATTGGATCGCCACCGCGCTCGCAAGGAGAGGAGGACGAGATGCCAGGCGGAGGTGAGATGCATTCGATTCATTCCAATAGCCACATAAATCATCCGGAAGCGGCCTCTGCCCCAGTCGCCAAAGCCCACTGAGGCCAGGCCGTCCAGCCCCCCAAGTGTGAGACCGACGCCCTCGCCAGTCAAGCGTTCAAAGGGTGCCAGATATCCTCCTCAAGATCGATTCCGGAATGAGCAAACAACATTGGCCGATAGTGCCAAGGGCGACTGTGTGCCACCAAGACTTCTCACATCAGGTGACAAGCCGTTAGTAAGTATCCACCAAACTCCGCACATGAAGCCGTTCGCGGAACTTCGCCTCGTCCAGGGGCTTCACCGTCTCGATCACCAACTCCTTCCGCACGCCCGGCCGCAGGTGAAAAAAGTTGTCAGTCAGACGCGCATCGCAGCCCTCGATCTCGATCCAGGTCCAGAGAGCCGGAGCCTCGCACAAAAGGGACAGTCGGAACTGCCGCTCCCCCATCTTCTCGAAAGCCGCGGCGAACCGGGGATCCTGCAGTTCGAGGTGCTTGGGCCGGGCAAAGTGGACCAGATTCGTCGAGACGACTTTGCCGTCAACCTTCAGTTCCAGCCAGACCACCAGATCCCGCACTCCCCGCTCCTCGATCAATCTCCTCAAGTCAAGCGTATGCACGAGATGGCTGGAATTGGGGGCGATCTTGATCGGGGTCTCCTTCTCCAAAAGCGTCTCGCCACCAACCGAGGTGACGACACAGAGCAGGTCGCCCTGAAGGGCCTCGAGAATGTCGCTAGTGATGTGAACGTCGACCGTGCCTTTCTCGAGATCTTCGACCCCGGAAACGAGAACACGATCGAAGAACAACCGGGCCATATAGTGCAAAGCCTTCCAGCGATTGTGATAATCGATGGAAGCCCAGCTCGCCACAGGCCAGCAGTCATTGAGCTGCCAGTAAAGGGCGCCCATACTCCGGGGCATGTTCCGCCGCCAGTGCTCGATAGCATACTTCATCGCCATCCCCTGCGTGATCTGGCTCAACCACAGAGTCATCTCGAAATCCCCAGGCAAACGGAACCAATCCAGGAGATACTGCATGATCGTCGTGTTGCCGATCCCGCTGCGCTGATGGTGCTCCATGACATACGCGGTGATGTTGCGGTCTTCGGGCTGTGTGAACCCCTGGACCGTGAGAGGCTCCGGGAAAGACTGAAAGCCAAACTCGCTGCAAAACCGGTGCGTGGTCGTGCGGTACCACTCGAAGGGCTGCTTACCGTGCCACACGCTCCACAGGTGGGCGTCCCCGCAGCCGGGATTGTTGTAGTCCTTCCGGTCGCACGCGGGACTGTGAGGGCTGCTGGGCCAGTAATCGGTCTCCGGATCGTGCTCGCGGACGAGACGGCCGAGAAGATCATCGAAAAGGGCCTTGTAGTCGTCCCAACTCATGTCGTGCCAAGTCCAGACGTCGCCGACGCTGCCCTGTTCGAGCTCATTGTTGCCGCACCAGAGCGCCAGACAAGGG
>JABMPG010000246.1 GCA_013203855.1 bacterium | reverse complement strand
TCCCGACACCGCTCCCGCCAGCATCAGCAATGCGATTGTCAAAGCAGGCCGATTCATGCCCGCATCTTAGCCGAGGGGCCCGCCAGCGAACAGGGAAAACACGCCAAAAAAGCGCATAGGCAGTAGACTGGAACTGAAAACCGAAAATTCTGAACTTCTAGATTCGAACACCGAGATGGGACTTGGGCCTATAGCCTCCGATACACGAATCCCGGAATCGGGTGGTTGCGTTTGTTGAGCACGGCGCCGAGGATGTGGCCGCCTTGTTTGGCGATGCGGTCGCGGACGTTCTCCGCCACTTCCCACCGTGTCTTCTCCGCCTCGACGACCAGCACCACGCCGTCGACGATAGCCGCCAGGGCCAAGCCCTCCCGGGTGACGTTGGCGGGAGCCGCATCGATGAGGACCACGTTGAAATGCTGCTTCACTTCCCCGAGAAAGACTGCCAGTTCGGGCAGATCGAACACGGACGGGCTCGAGACGCGGTTCATGGACACCTGGCTGACATAGAGTTCGTAGTCCTTGCTCGGCTGATAGACAACCGACTCCAGGGGAAGCCGGTCCTTGACCACCTCTTCCCAGCCATGCTCGGGTGAAATCCCGAAAGAGCGCAAATGGCTCGGGGCGCTTTGGTCCGCGTCCAGCAGCAGGACTGACCGATGGGCGTGCTGAGCCAAAACCATGGCGAAGCGCCGGATCAGGGTCGAAGCCCCTTCCCCGCGCCGTGACGCGAGGAAAAGAATCGTCTTCTCCGTGGCGTTATCCACCATGGTCATGATGTTCTGATACAGAGAAACCATCGTCTCCTGGATCTGCAGATCCGATGAAACCGCGCTCGACACCGTCGGAGGGAAACTCACGTTTTCGATCGGAGCCGGCGAGAACCCCGGCGTCTTGGGCATTTCGACCACCCGCTCCCGGGTGGCCTGTTCCAGTGCTTCGTAAATCTTCGACATAACTGCTCCTGTGCCGTCTATCGTTGTCAGCGAAGGGCTTTGAACTGCTTGGCCGAAACCGTCGCCAGAACGGGAACTCCCAGTCTCCGGGTCAGGTCTTCATTGGTCTTGATAGTGTGGTCGAGATACTCAAGCAGAAAAGCCAGAACCAGGCCTCCGAAGATCCCCCCGAAGAGGCCCAGCGCCATGATCAGTGCCCGCCGCGGCTTCACCGGCTCGGTGGGCAACGTGGCCGACTGAATCACGCTGAGGTTGCTGATTTTTTCACGGTCAAGCGCCATGGATATGTCCGAAACCCGCATCTGCTTGAGATATGCCTCATACTCGCCCTGTCCCAGTTCCAGATCCCGTGCCAGCCGCGCAAGCTGAACCTCGAGATTGTTCAGATTCACCAGTTCGGCCCGTCGCAGGACCAGTTCTTCTTTCAGCGCGCTCTGGAGGGCGCGATGGGCCTCGATATTTGTCAACTCGTTCTGAAGAGCCTGGACCATCAGTTGCCGGTTGCCGTTGGCGCCCCACGTCGTCTCCCGCCGCGTCTCCTCCTGACCCGCCAGCGCCTTCTCGAGCTGGGAGATCTGGCTGCGAGTGTCACGCAGAGGACGGGCCTCGTCCGGATAGCGGCTCGCCATCTCCACTTCCTGGGTCCGCAGGTTATTGAGATCAGACAGGCTCTGCACGTAGGCCTGGTTCACCACTTCGCGCTCCGAAAGTACGATCTGCTCCGGCTCCTCCGTGATCGACAACCGCAGGCGATCAATTCGGGAGGCCGAGGCCTTCTCCTCCACGGACGCTTCGGCGATGCTCTGCTGAAGACGCGCAATCTGATTCAGAAGGAGACCCTTTTGCGTCCCAATGTCGGTGATGCTGTTCTCACGTTCCAGATCCTTAAGCTGCTGTTCTTTCTCCTGAATCTGGGACTCCACCAGCGCGGCCCGTTCGCGGAAAAAGGCCGGCGGTGTGGAGGGCACATGAACCTCGATGTGTCGTACTTGGTAGAGCCGGATCAGGGTGTCAAGAAACTCCTGGGCCAGGCGCGGGCTCTGACTTTGGAAGGCGATCCCGATCGTGTTCCTGTCTTCGCCGCCTTTTGTCAGCATACTGGAAAGGACCATCTTGACCGCCTTCGCCCGCAACGGCGCCTCCGGGTCGGAGGCTGCCGCTCCGCCCCTTTCGGGTTCGGGAGCCGGCGTAATCAACTGGGTGATCCAGCCGAAAGCATAATATTTGATTAGGGCTATGCTGTTGACTCCTGTACATACAACATCTTGTACTTCACCGATCCGCACTTTCTCCCTTGATCTGTTTTTC
>JABMPG010000245.1 GCA_013203855.1 bacterium | reverse complement strand
CTATGGAACCGTCAAGGTGACCGACCTCATGGTCGTTGAGCGCTACTCCCACGTCATGCACATCGTCTCGAACGTCGCCGGCGTCCTCAACGACGATCTTGATGCCTTCGATGTCCTCCGGGCCGGATTTCCGGCCGGAACCGTCTCCGGCGCGCCCAAGATCCGCGCCATGGAAATCATCGACGAACTCGAAAACCTGCGCCGCGGGCCCTATGCCGGAACCGTGGGCTACATCTCATTCAACGGAAACCTTGACACGGCCATCACTATCCGCACCATGGTCATCAAAGGAAACCAAGTCTACGTCCAGGCCGGGGCCGGCATCGTCGCCGACTCCGTTCCTGAAAATGAGTACGAAGAAACCATGAACAAGGCCCGCGCCCTCCTCAAGGCGGTGGATATGGCTGAGAGGAAGATGGAACTGCAATAGCGATTCTCAAGGCCTGCGTGTGGCCAACTCCAAACTCGCATCTTCCGTTACTGTTTCTCCTCCAAGGACCACTGAACGGCATGGCGGATGAGTTCTGAGTTGCTCGAGATGTGGAGCTTCCGTTTGATATTCTCCCGGTGGCTTTCGATCGTTTTGATGCTCAAGCGCAGTTTCTCGGCGATTCCCCGGGTCGAGACGCCGTTTCCGAGAAGTTCGAAAACCTCGAACTCGCGATCCGACAATGTCTCGATCGGGGAAGCCGTCGGGGCTTTGCGGTTGGTCATCATGCGCTGAAGCATCCGCTCGTGCATGGCACTGCTCAGGTAGATCCGCCCCTGAAGCACCTGCCGAATGGCTTTGACAATCCGGTCCATCGATTCCTGTTTCTCGATATAGCCCATCGCCCCCGCGTGCAAGGCCCGCTCGGCAAAAAGCGATTCGTCGTGCATTGAATGCACCAGCGTCCGAATCCTCTCATCGTAAGCCTTGATCTGCTTTACCAGTTCGATCCCGTTGAGCCCCTTGAGAGAAATATCCACGATCACCAGATCCGGCTTCAGATTCTGGACCATGGTCAGGGCTTCCTCGGCGTCTGTGGCTTGGCCGCAGACCTCCAGCCCCTCTTCACTATCAATGAGTTGGGTCAGACCGAAACGAATCACCGGGTGATCGTCCACGATCAAGATCGACGCCTTGTCGCAGGAAGGTCGGCTCTCAGTCGTCATCGGAAACCTCCTGCTTCAGAATGCGCAAGACCTCCGCGCCGGGCCGAGGTCTCGGCATGCTTGTCTCTTGTTTCGGAACCATACATCTCGGTGTCGTGCAAGCGGGTAAAAAGGCCCACCGGTCCCACTTTCCCCATTGCCGTCATCCTAACGGTACATCCCTCAATCCTTCAAGAACAATTCCTGATCGGTACGGAAGGGAAATCCAGTGTCATCATGTCCCAATCGAGGACATTTGCAGTGCGTACTGACAGAAGACTCGGTAACCCCTCAGGTCGTCATTCGAAAGTCAAGATGACGGGGCGGCGGGCACTCCTTGCGCACCCGTTCCCGCAGGGCATCATCGATGGCGACTCCCTCTGCCTGGGCCAGTCGCCGCTCCTGAATTCGGAACCACAGGTCGCTCAGGGTGGTCTCTCCCTCCCGGATATCAGTGACCGTGATGTGGCGCAGAAGATCCTCCACCTCATCGAGATCGCCCGCTTGAAAAATGGCCTGCGCGCGAATCGTCTGGATGCGGCCCTGCTCTCGGATTTTCGAAGGCAGCCCTTCATGGAATCTCAGCCACTCCGATCCCCGCTCAGCGGCCACCAGAGCCCGGCCGCACTCGACCTGCAGAGGAAAGAGATCCAGCGCGAGACCCGCGGCTTTTAGATAGAGATCGGCGGCATCGTCCGGGCGGTCCTCCTGCTGGCACAGAACGGCCAGATTGCGCGCCGCCCAGGCCGATTCCGCATGACCCATCGACGCCTCCCACTCCCCCCGCGCCCGATCCGTATCGCCCGACTGATAGAACATGATGCCCAGGTGCAACCGCGACAGCCAATGATCCCCCCGTCCCGACCGGACCGACTCCTCCAGAAGATCGCGCCACTCTTGCTGCGCCATGTAAGCGCCCGGCTCGTCGGCCGGATCACGCTCGGGCAGTGCCCCCCGTTTCAGAAGCGCCAGCCAGGGCTGCTGGTCCTCGCCGAGAGACTCATCGCCAAAGAGCAGCCTTTCGCCGCAAAAAGGCTTCTCGCCAGCGGTTTCGCGACGGAGTTTCTCCAGAGCCCCCCAGCCGCTTCCCCGATGAAGAATCTCAACCGGAGCCCGGTTCGCGAGAGAAACGGTTTCCCCGAGAAGTCGCTCAAGTTCCGCCTCGGAAACGCCCTCGCCCAGCCGCGCCGTCACCTCCTCACAGGCATCCTGCCAACTCTCGCCATGAACCTTTTCCGGAGCGGCCTCCATGAGCCCATACGCCTCCACCCACGCCCATTCCGACCGGGCAGGCATCGGCATGCACTCCATCTGCGTCCGGCACAGGCCCGCCTGGACCTCCACGTATCGCTTGCCCGGCACCGACAGATAATCCGACCACAACTTTCCCCCCGGACCCATCCCCCAGACGAACAGTTTGCGCCCCTTGAGTCGAGATGTCGAAGTCTGCACCAGGCCCCGCCCCTCGGGGTCCAGGGACGCGATCCAGCGTCGGCGCTCCTTTGGAATCCGGAAGAAAAAGTCCGCCGCCCGCCCGATGTTCGTTGGATAGGAAATGTCGATCCCGTCCGTCACCGGAACCGGGCGAATTTGGAGCTGGCGGGTATAGTCGAACCGGAAAGACTCCTCCGCCGGAACCACGACCCGCATCCCGGGAAACTCATCGACGGCGATGTTCGACCACCAGTACATCGGAACTGTTTCGTCGTGAGGATTGACGATGCGCGGCCGGACCAGAAGGTACTCCGAACCATCGGGCAGCCAGAAATCGATCTGATACGGGATCTCGCGGATCCGGTCCCATTCGTAGAGCCGCAGAACCGGCCCGCCGCGCCCGTCTACCCGCGCCGCGAAGAGGGACGAGCATGTGTAGGCCGTATGCCCGATCATGCCAATGTTCCACTCGACGCCGCCGCTGAACCAGGCGTTTCGGATGGCCAGATTGCGCGGCTGGAAAACCGGGTTGACGTGAAGCAACTCCCGCCCCGACGGCTTGTGTACGAGCGACCACAGCCTCCCGCCCAACTCCAGCAGGAATATCGCGCGGAGAATGTCATTCTCCAGAACCGCCGCCTTGAAATGACGGGGAGCGCGGTCGGAACCATACTCCGATTGAAGGCGGTGAGGCAGACAACCGCGCACTTTGCCATATCCCGGATACACCCGGTTCTCCTCCGGCACGTCCTCGTCGACTTCGACCTGAACGTTGTCGTGAAGGTCGCCCCCCTTCTGCAAGACGGGAAGGGGATTTTCCGCCCCCAGTACCGCCGCCGGCATTTCCCAGGTTTCCATCCGCAATTCGCTCATGTGACCTCTCCTCTGAAATGCGTCATCTCTCACAGTATCCCCGCGCGTTTCTTATGGATATCCCCAAGGGAAATGTCAACGGGCAGAGAGAACGAATCGACTGCCAGGCGTTTCAGCAAAATCTCGCGAGAGGGATTCCCTTGGACAGATTCCCCGCGCTATGCTACAGAAGAACACGGGAAAGAGGGAAAACATGACGAACGCTTCCGACCATATTTCCGAACACGGCCTCGCCGCCATCCTGGCCGATACCGAGGACGTCTACGCCCGTCTCCTTGAGGCCATCGAAAGATCCTTGCAGGCCGACCCGGAAATGCCTGCGAACGAGGCCGCCAGCCGCGAGATCGAAACCCTCATGCGCGCGGGAGACCAGAAATTCCAAGCCCTGCGCCAATGCATCGAACCATGGGAGCGCCGCTCCGCCGAGTATCCGCCCGATCTGGTGGACCGTGTCAACGGCTTCCTCGGACTGCTCGAGAAGGGCCTTAAAGGCATTCAGGGCCAGATCGACCACCGCGTGGCCGACCTGCGAAAGCGTCGCCAGGAGGTTCAGGAGACCCTGGCCAAACTCAACCAGCAACGCCAAGGGGTCCATGGCTACCGCCAAAAAGGCAACAAGTCCAGACTGATCAAGAAACAGGCGTGAACTCTCCTCCTGAGCGTGGAGCGCCGGAAGATCCTGACGCCTATGCCTTCCCCACCAGTTTTCCGGCCAGACGCCAGGCCGCTTTGCGCTTTTCCCAGATGAAAGACGCGAGGTCGCGCACTCGGAAGTTGCGCACGTAGAACCACAGGTATGCCAGCGCTTGCAGGCGCTCCAGCTCCTGCCGGGTCAGCGTTTCCAGTTCAAGGGCGTTGCCGAGGTGCTTGTCGAAGTCGCTCCAGTCGCGCGAGAGAAGCCGGTAGCCGCCTTCGCCGCGGGCGGCCATCTCGGCCACCTCGGTCCCTGGATAGGGCACCATGATCCCGAAGGCGGCCGTGGTGGTGTTGAGCCGCGCGGCGAGGCGGAGGGTGTCGAGGGCTGTTTCTTTCGTCTCGCCGGGGAAGCCGAGGATGTAGAACGCCTCCGTTTCGAGCCCGACTCGCTTGCAGGCCGCGACCGCCGACTCGATCTGCGCGATTGTCGTCCCCTTGTGGGCCCGCTCCAGGATTTGCGCGTTTCCTGACTCGATCCCGAAACCGATCCGCACGCACCCCGCCTCGCGCATGCGCCGCAAGAGTTCCTCATCGACAACATTCACGCGGCCGTTGCAGAACCAGGGCGTGGTGTGAAGGCCGCGCCGGATGAGTTCGTCGCAGATCTCGAACACCCAGCGGCGACGCAGCGTGAAGGTCTCGTCGGAGAAATCGATTCGCTCCGGCTCCCAATTGCGCACGACCCACTCGAATTCGTCCACCACATGCCCCGGCGAGCGGAAACGGACCTGTTCGCCCAGGACCCGCATGCAGAAGATGCAATCGAAGGGGCAGCCCCGCGACGCGAAGATCTGGTACACGTCGGCCCGGCCGTAGAGATCCCACGCGGGAAAGGGCAGCGCGTCGAGGTCACCGATCCAGCCGCGCGAGTCGTTTTCGACGATTTCGCCCTCCCGTCGCCAGACCAGTCCGGGGATCGCTTTCAGCCGGGCCTGGGCTTCGTTCTCCAAAGCGGTATGTGGCACAGTCGGCGCGTTGTTCCGCGGCTGTGCAAGCCACAGTTCATGAACGGTCATCTCGCCTTCGCCGAAGACCGCGTAGTTGAAAACCTCGAATTCTTCGAGGGTCTGCCGAGGCAGCGCTGTCGCATGGGGCCCTCCGACGACCAGTATCGCTTCGGGCAGCCGCCGATGCACCTCCCGCGCCACCTGGGTCGCCCGCTTCACCTCGTGGGTCATTGCCGTGAAGCCCACCATCGCCGGGCGTCGCGACACGATCCGTTCGACCGTTTCCTTCAACGTGAGCCGGTCGAAGAGCGCATCGACGATCGCTACCGCCGCGCCCTTCTCGCGCAGATAGGCGGCGAGATAGCCCAGTCCGAGAAGGGGCATCCGGTACCACGCGCCCTGGACGATCTCCTCGGGGCTGACCTTGACGAAGACGATGTCGCAGGGGGACGGATCCGGGGATATCCGACCGAAGAGATGGGAGGGTTTGTCAGGCGGTCTATTCACCGTATCAGGTTAGTGGGGAAGGGGCGGAGCCACAATCTTTTTCGCGATCGGAGAGACACGTACCGTTCTCGGTCGCTGCGCTTCCGGAACATGTCCCCCGATCTTCCACGGGGGAGGAGGTGTGGGGGGTAGGGGAATAGGTGCCCGCGTGGGGGTGCAGCGCGGGGGAGGGGAGAAATGCAGAATCTGCAAATGGTAGATGGGCAAATGCAAAATGTGCAGATGGGTTACGGGGGGAGACGGGAAGTTTGGAGTTTGGAGTTCGTAGTTGAAGGTTGAGGTCTAGTATCCGTGGGTTGGGGATTGGCCCCACCATCGCGTGCGACTTCGGCCTTCGTCGAATCACGGCGGGACGAGTTGGCGGACAAGGGCACGCTGGAAGCCTGCACCACAGGATCCGGCGATGGGGGTTGGGGGAGTTGGGTTTGGATTTCGAGGTGGATGCGGTGGATGTGGTCGAGGACGGCGGCGGCGGTTTGTTCCCAGAGGTTGAGGTCGGTGTAGGGGTGCTGCCAGAACTGGGGGGTGGTTTGTGTATGTGGGGCGCGGTGAGATCGGACGCGAATGTTGGCGGGCAGGGGGCTGTCGGCGCGGAGGAAGTTGAGGTAATTGAGGAAGCTGACCTGGCCGGGTGGGGTGGTGATTTCGGCGAGTTTGCGTTCTTTGATGGTGGCGCGGGGGTACGGATTGGAGTTTTGAGTTTGGAGTTCGGAGTCGTGAAAGCGAGGGTCCGAGGTTTCCGCCTTCGCTATATCTACGGCGGACGAGCCCTGAGCCTGGAGTCCCGATTCAGGGTCGGGGAGGGGGGCGGGTTGGGCTTGGGTGATGGGGTTGGGGACGAGGTCGGCGAGGGCGCGGGTGTGGTTGAGGATGATGCGGAGGACGAGGATCAGGTGTACGGGGAAGAACGCGGGGTGGAGGGCGATTCGTTTGAGGAGGGCCCAGCTCTGGGAAATATGGCGAAGGAAGGGGTCGACGTGGGGCGCGTAAGCGGGGGCGAGTTCTCGGACGGCGCGGTGGCAGTGGATGAAGT
>JABMPG010000244.1 GCA_013203855.1 bacterium | reverse complement strand
TCTTTCAGTGCCGTGGCGGTTCTCCGGGAAAAGAACACACCCCCAGCAATTTCGGGAACGCGTACGGGTATGCTGGGAATAGTCCTTCTTTGTTTTCTGATCCTTCAGGAAGTTCCTTGCTCGTCGCTGTCGCGGTGACTGCTGCTGTTGTATCAGTGTTAGCAATTGGGGCGGCTTTCGCATTCGGTTCCCTGGTAGTTATGCCATATGTTGCAGTGGTGGCAGCATTGGTATTGCGGTGTTCAGGTTGTCAGGCTCACGTGATGCCGTCGAGAAGGCCAGCAAATCGGCATGTTTCACACCCCAGATGGCTCGAGGTCTCTATCTTCGACATGGTCTGGGATTCCGCCATTAACCGGGCGGCGTGCCTCGCTTCTCGATGGGTATAGCCAAGGTCCTCTTGATGTGACCACGGAGAGCATCAAGATCGCGCATGAAAGTCCCGACATCGGTTTCCTCAAGCAGGTTCCACCAGTCCAGATAGTCCTCCGGATCTGCCGCGATCTCCTCCAAATCCTCGAGGATGCCACGGAGATAGTCATCCTCGATCCGGTACTGGCTGCACGCCGCACCTATCTCTGACCTCAGGACATCGGCCGCCCTGCCTGCTATGCCAATGCAACTATAGGCCATTCGTGTGAGGTCGAAAGTTTCCACGTCCAATCCTTCCCTTTCCGGGCAATTCGGCGCACCGCACTGAGGCCCGTGCCATGCTTCCTCGCGAATTCCAGATATCTGATGTGCCGTGCGTCCTACTCCTTCTTCCTTGCCCGAAATCCCGACTCATCCCCAAGATGGAAAGCGATATGGCCAGTCATTTCCTTCCCTCCGACCTTGGCCCAACCCCGGCCGGACACCGAGTCGCACTCGTCCGACCCGGCCCAACTGAAAGCGAGGCGCAAGTCGCCTGTAGCAGTCTGCTCGACTCGACTGTCCATTTCTCCCTGAACGGCGCCGAACTCGAAAGACCCCGTGCCATCCCGTCGAAACGTGATGTGACCGGCCACGACAAGATCGACAAAATCCTGATCCCACTTGTCCATATGAAGGATTCGCCAATCTCCAATGAATATGTTGGGTATTCGCATCGACTGTCGCTCCAGAAGGCCCCCCGCTTGACCGCAGCCCCAAACGCCCCCTATACCTGTACGCCGTACCGCCAGATCGCAGGGGATGCTGGCCCACAGCGGCCAATTATTGTGCATGGTCTGGCCCAAGTCAATTCTTCTGCAAGGTGATCCTTCCAACGCGGGAAGCAAAGGGCTATGCTGGCATCGGCAGGGTGGTTTCGAACTCTTCACGAGACGGTGAATTTCGGCATTTGGGGGTTGGCTTCCGACGCACCGACAGGTCGCAGAGCAAACAAGGCCGGTCCATAAGCGTGCAGGGAGGGAGACTTGCTATGTCAAACTGGCGCAGAATCATCTGGACTGTCTTTTCGTTCGGGACGGCAATTCCACTCGCTCTCGGGGCAGAGGCGGGCACTATGTGGAACGCCCCGGAGCGGATGGGGCGGGTGGCGGCCATTGCCCCAGGGGCGCCTCAGCCGGTGCCGAACCAGATATTCACCCCGGAATACCTGAATAAAATCCGGTCGGGGACAAACGAAACCGAGAAGGCGGAGGCACGCCGCGTTGCCGATCCGCTGTTGACGATTTCGGATGAGGCCTGGCGCGAAATGATTCCGGATTACTCGCCCTATCCTTCTTTCGGTCTTCTGTTCGTGTGTCCCTTCTGCGGACGTAAGCTGGGGCAGCAGGACCCGCACAATCGCAACCGGTTCGACATTGCCCAGCCCCATGAGGCGGCGCGTCCCTGCTGCGACACGGTGATGTATGAGGACACGGGGGATGCGCCGGCGGACTATCCCTACAAAGCCGACCGAGTTCTGAAAGTCGCCCACATGGACGGGACGGTGCATGATTACCCTTACTGGGAGGGGAAGAACCGGCTGGGCGATCCGAGTGTCCTCTTTGCCCGATCGGCGGTGTGGAAGACGCGGCTGGACTACATCCATTTCACGGCGCTACCGGCGTTGGCGAACGCCTGGCTCAAGACGGGCGATGAGCGCTATGCCCGCAAGGCGCTGGCGATCTTTCATCGTCTCGCCGAAGTCTATCCGGCGTGGCCGCTCTGGGAGTATCCCAAGACCAACGAAACCTACTCCTGGTACCGGGACCAGATCGACGGCCGCTATGACACGCCGAAGAAGGGCGGCCTGGCGATGGGGACGGACGGCAAGCCCTTGACTCGGGAGGCCTTCGACGCCCTGCCGCGGCCCAATCGTTTCTCGGAGCCCTCCTGGGGAGACGCCAATCGTTTCGGCACGCACGGCATGGGTTTCTTTCTGGGGAAGCTGGGCTGGTATTACCTGGCGGTCAAGGCCTCGCCGGCGGCCAAGACGTATTCGAAGGAGGCGTTCGGCGATCCGGACCGTCTGGAGGCGTTCATCGAGTCGCGGCTGTTCAACGAGCTGGCCAAGGAGTTTTCGTCGGGCCGGCCCATGCTGGGGAATTACGCCCAGGCCACCATGGGCGAGGCGGTCTACATCGGTGTCGCGGCGAACGACCCCTATCTCTACAACCTAGGGCTGGAGATCGCGGATTCCCTGACTTTGAATCATGAATACCCCGACGTGTCCTTTCAGGAGGGAAGCATCCTGTACAACGGCCAGATGAGCGGAACACACAATATCGTGCGCGACATGCTGGGGGGGGCGTCCGACGAGAGGGAGAGGGTTTTCCCCTTCACGAAGTTCGCGCGGGAGAATATGTATCGGGTCTTCGAAGGGATGTCGACATGGCGGGGCGTCCAGAGCGGCCACGGGGACGGCAACGACGGGGAATGGGTGGTGGGGCGCGTGTACGGGACGCGCTACGGCAATCCGAAGGCGGACTGGGCGCAATGGAAGGAACAACCCTACGATCCGTCGGACCCGACCCGTCCGATCAGCCGGTTTCTGCCGAACTACGGTTTCGCGGTTCTGGCTTCCGGGGCCCCGGGGCATCGGCTGGAGAGCCTGTTCCTGTTCGACAAGAACGTGGGCCATACCCACCAGGGCAACCTGAACCTGCAACTGGCGTGGGAGGGTTCGCTGATCGCGCCGGAACTGGGGTACTGCGCCTTCTGGCGAACGCTGGACGTGTCCGAACGGAACCCGATGCACGACGCGATCTATGCCGTGCCCTGGCGGTATCGTCTGCTGGATAACGCCGAACCCAAGGACGGTTTCAACGGTGTTCTGGAGCATGAGAACGTGTGGAGTCTGTCCCATTGCGGCGTCTTCCAGAACACGGTTCTGGTGAACGAACGGGCGGGACGGCATCGCGGCCATACCAAGACGGGGTACTCCCAACCCGTGACGCTGTCGGCGCCGCCTGGCTCTGGAGGTGTGGGTTCCATTCTTCAAGTGGCGGAGGCGGAGGATGCCACGTCGTGGCCGACGGCGGGCGTGGACGTGACGCTTTATCGACGGGCGGTGGTGAATGTGGAGCGTCCCGACGGACGGGCGTATGTGGCGGACCTGTTTCGCGTTCGCGGGGGCGAGCGCCAGTGCTACGAGTTCAAGATGCCGAGGGCGGAGATCGTCCGGACCGACCTGAGCGCCGGGAAGGAGGTGGGAAACGGCGAGGCCTATCTCGAGAGCATTCCCGGTGTGAAGGAGTGGCAGACCGACGCGCCGGAGTGGAGCGGAAACCACGCCGATCTGGGATTCCGGTATCTGAACGACATGACCGTCTACCCGGCCCCCGAATCGTGGTGGGTGCGATGGTTGTGGGACCCGCGTATTCGTCTGGACGAGGCTGCGGGTTTTCCGAACGTGGTCGTGGACATGCGCGGCGTCGAGATCCCGGGGCCTCAGCAGGAGACGCGAGACGAGGTCTGGCTTTCGCGCTCGGACTACCCCCTGCGTCTGAACGAGATGATCGGGGAGAAGCGGTTCCAGAGCGCCGTGGTCTTTGAGAAAGGGGTGAGCGTTTACAGCCGGTTTCGCCAGGGCCAGCCAGGTCTGATGACGCGATTTGCCCATCTTTTCGAGATGCATGAGGAAGGCACGTCGTCCACGGTCATGCAGGCGAAGTATTGGCCCCTTGCGCCGTCGAGCGTCCTGGACCCGAGCGACCGCGACGACTACGGTCTTGCCCTCGAAGTCGGCTTCGACGACGGGGGGCGGGATTGGCTGGTCTCCGCGCCTGACGCCGAGGGCCGTCACGTTGAGGGAGCACCTGAGGACCTCGAAACGGCCGCACGGTTTGCCCTGGTTCGGACGGACCGGGACGGCTCTTTTCTGGAGGGAGCTCTCGTGG
>JABMPG010000243.1 GCA_013203855.1 bacterium | reverse complement strand
GCTGGTGGCCACTGTGGCCTCCTTCGTGACCCCCTTCATGGGCTCGTCGGTCAACATCGCCCTGCCCGTCATGGGCCGCCACTTCGATCTCACCGCCGAAATCCTCAGTTGGGTCAACACTGCCTACCTCCTCGCGGCGGGCATGTTTCTCCTGCCCATGGGCAAGCTCGCGGATATCTACGGCCGCAAGAAGGTCTTCCTCGTCGGAACCGTCGTCTATACGATTTCATCCGGCCTGATCGCCCTGTCGGACACGGCCTTCTTCCTCCTCCTCTTTCGCATCGTCCAGGGAGCGGGCTCGGCTATGATTTTCGGCACTGGCCTCGCCATCCTCACATCGGTCTATGGACCCGGCGAGCGCGGCCGCGCCCTCGGCATCACCATAGCCGCCGTCTATACCGGGCTCTCCTGCGGACCCGTTCTCGGCGGCTGGATGACCGAGGCGCTCGGCTGGCAGAGCATCTTCTGGGTCAACATCCCCCTCGGCCTTCTCATCATCGTCTGCGTTCTCTGGAAACTTCACGGAGAGTGGAAGGGGGCCGAGGGCGAACGGTTCGACTACCTCGGCGCCCTCGTTTTCATGATTGCCCTGCCCCTGCTCATCTACGGCCTTTCGAAAACGCCCACGCCCCAAGGCATGTGGCTCGCCGCGGCCGGATTGCTCGGCATCGCCCTCTTCGTCGCTTGGGAAGCGGCCGCCCGCGCGCCCCTCATTCAGGTCCGCCTCTTCCGCCATAACATTGTCTTCGCCATGTCCAACCTCGCCGCCCTTCTCAACTACAGCGCCCTTTTCGCCGTCACGTATCTGATGAGCCTCTACCTGCAATATATCCGGGGATTCGAACCGCGCCACGCCGGGCTGATTCTTGTGGCCCAGCCCGTCATGATGGCGGTTTTCTCACCCTTCACCGGGAAAATGTCCGACCGGGTCGAGCCGCGCATTGTCTCCTCGGCCGGCATGCTCTGCATCACGATTTCGCTGGTCCTGCTCAGTGGCCTGAACGCCGACACGCACTTGGCCTTCGTTATCGGCAGCCTGCTTTTTCTCGGCACGGGGATGGCCCTGTTCTCCTCGCCTAACACCAACGCCATCATGAGCTCGGTGGACCACCATCTCCTGGGCGTGGCCGCTGCGACCGTTTCGACCATGCGTCTCATCGGGCAGATGCTCAGCATGGCCACCGCCACGCTCATTATCACCTGGTACGTCGGCCGCCAGGCCATCACCCCCGAGACGCACGACGCCCTGCTGAAGAGCACGCGAATCAGCTTCCGGATCTTCGCCGTCCTCTGCCTCATCGGCGTCTTCGCCTCCCTCGCGCGAGGGAAGATGCGGGACGCAGGGCGTGTATCCTCTACCGGACGCCAGGAGTCGCCATGAACGGTTGATTCCCCACATTGTTCATTGTGACTTCGCGCCAGAAACCGTCTCCGCCTCTCGACGAAAGAACCTTCGCACTTGGGGATGGTCCGAGTGATCGCGCAACTCTTCCGGTTTTCCGGTTGCGATTATCTTGTGCGTTTCCTTGTCCAGCATGATCACCCGGTCGGCGATCGCGTAAATACTGGCCAGCTCATGCGTCACGATCACGAAAGTCACCTGCAGGTTCCGCGCCAGGCGCCGGATCAGGGCGTCCAATTCCGCCGACGTGATCGGGTCCAGCCCTGCCGAGGGCTCGTCCAGAAACAGAATCTTCGGGTCGAGCGCCATGGCCCGCGCGATGGCCGCACGCTTCTGCATCCCGCCGCTCAACTGACTCGGCGCGTGATGCGTGTATTCCTCCAACCCGACGAGATCCAGTTTCATCCGCGCGACCAAGTCTCGCGCCTCCAGGTTCAGCGTCGTGAACTCCTCCAGAGGCAGACGCACGTTTTCCAGTATCGTCAGCGATCCGAAAAGCGCGCCGCTCTGATAGGTCACGCCGAAGCCACGAAGAATATCCTCCCGCTCCTCTCCCTCGGCCGAAACCACGTCCCGCCCGTTGATCCACACCCGGCCATTCTCGGGCCGGTATAGACCGATCATGTGCTTCAGAAGCGTGCTCTTCCCGCAACCCGAGCCGCCCAGAATCACGAAGATCTCCCCTCGATGGACCTCAAAGGAGAGGTCGTCCAGGATCAGCGCGTCGTCGTATCGCACGGTCAGATTCTCGACTCGGATAATCGGTTCCATGATTTTCAGTCCCGCCGCAAAAGAAAAGTGAACAACCGGCCCGTCCCTTGGCCGTCTCGCCGATAGGAGTAGAATCGGGCCGGATCTTCGTATGTGCACTGCGGGTCCGTCTCGATGTTTTCCGCCATAAGCCCTTCCCCCAGCAGGTCATGCCACACCATCCCCCGAAGGTCGAGATGCCGCTTTTCCGGTCCCGCCAACAGGCCCTCCGCGTTCCCGTACCGTTCCCGAAACGGCGCGGCCAGTTTGGCGCTGACCTCATAGTGACGCCCGCAAACACAGGGACCGATCCAGGCCCGCAGCCCAGAGATCCGCGCCCCGAGCTCGGTCAGGCACCGCACCGTTTCTCCCACGATTCCCAGACGGACGCCCTCCCGACCCGCGTGGATGACCGCCACGTGCCGCGTCTCCGGGCTGACCACGGCCACGGGAACGCAATCGGCCGTAAAGACCCCGATGAGCAACCCGCTCTCGGTGGTCACCAGCCCATCGGCCCCGGTCACCTGTGCCAGCCCATCCGGCCCGGCCAGATCCCGCGTCACGAGCGCCACCCCCGCGCCGTGAACCTGTTCCGCCACCACCACGCCGCACTCCGGAAACCCAAGCGCAGCGGGCAGCCGCCCCGCCGCGTCGAGCCGGATCTCGTCCGGCGCGCTATAGCCACGACAAGTCATCCCCGCCGTCAGCCAGTTCAGATCCTCGAAGATACGGGGGCGAAGGATAAAATCGGAAGTTCGCGTCATGGCTGGCTCCCCCTTTCGGTGAGAGTAGAAGACGCGTCCTCTAGTCTCAGCGCGATGGTTGTCGCCTCGTCGGCAGGCATCACCGCAGCCGGATTGTCTTTCGGCTCCGGGGCAGACCTCACAGGGGGGGTATCGGACACCCCCATCTCCCTTGAGC
>JABMPG010000242.1 GCA_013203855.1 bacterium | reverse complement strand
GTGTAGAAAGTCTCCATCCCCCCCTTGCCGCCGTAGAGCCGCCGGACCGCCTCGGGGTAACTTCGGGACGCTCCTCGTGTTTCTCTCCACCTTCGAAAAGTGAAAGTAAGACATAGCTCCCGATGGATCTATGTCTCTCCGCACCCCTCTTTTCTCTCAGCTGTAAAGGATTAAGGTCTAAAAAGGTCGCGCCGAATGCGCGGAAAGGTTTAAGCGCTGGTTTTCCGAGTCCGCATGAATGCAAAGGCTGGGGATCACTCCGCCGCTTTTCCGAAAAGGGTGTGGGCGGCGGCGTCGGTGATGGAAAGAGGGACCAGGCGACCCACATCTTCCGGTTTGCCAGTGTAGACCACGCACTTGTCTCCGGTGGTGCGGCCGACGAGCTGGCTTCCGCCGTGCCGGTCCTTCCGTCGCGCCGGCCCCTCGGACAGCACTTCTACCTGGCGGCCTATCATTCCCTGGTTCTTTTCGAGGGAGATCCGTTCCTGGAGTTCGATGAGGCGGCTCAGGCGGGTTTTCTTCTCCTCCAGGGGCACGTCGTCGGGCCAGTCCGCGGCTCGCGTACCGACGCGAACATTGTAGAAGAAGGTAAAGGCCGAGTCGAAGCGGACGTTTTCGACCAAGTCGATGGTTTCCTCGTATTCCGCCTGGGTCTCTCCCGGAAAGCCGACGATGATGTCGGTAGTGATGGTCGCCTCGGGGAGGCGGTCGCGGATCCCCTCGACCAGTTCCATGTAGTGCTCGCGGGTGTAGCCACGATTCATGCGGTCGAGGACTCGGTTGCTCCCGGACTGGACAGGGAGATGGAAATGATCGCAGACCTTGGAGAGACTTGAAACGGCGTCGACGTGGCGGGCGTTGGCATCCCGGGGGTGGGAGGTGATGTAGCGAATCCGCAGGAGGTCGTTGATGTCGTTGATCTTGCCGAGCAGGTTGGCGAAATCGGTCCGGCCGTCGTGGTAGGAATTGACGTTCTGCCCCACGAGAGTAACGTCGCGAGTACCGACTTGGACGAGGGCGCGGATTTCGTCGAGGATGGTTCCGGCGGGCCGGCTGACCTCGCGGCCGCGGACCTGGGGCACGATGCAGTAACTGCACCAGTTGTTGCAGCCCGACATGATGGGCACCAGGGTCCGCAGCGAGCTCTTGCGGACCGGCACGGCGTTCACCTGGTAGGGGTGCTCGCACTCTTCGACCGAAGCCAGCGGGCGCTCCCCGGCCCCCAGGCGGTCGAGGAGTTCGGGGAGGCTCGGGATGGCGCGGGTCCCCAGGACGAGGTCGAGGTGGGGAAACCGGTCGAAGAGCGCCTCGGCGTCTCTCTGGGCCAGACAGCCGCAGACTCCTAGTATCCGGTCGGGGCGCTCCTGTTTGAGGGCCTTGAGCTTGGCGAGGCGGCCCAGCGCCCGTTCTTCGGCGCTGCCGCGGACGATGCAGGTGTTGACAAGGAGGACATCGCTGTCCTTCTCGGAGTCGGTCAGGGAGTATCCCTTAGCCTCCAGCACTCCCGCCATCAGTTCTGAGTCGTAAGCATTCATCTGACAGCCGTAGGAGATGATCTTGTAGGTCGGTCGCGTCATAGTGGTGTATTGTCTCAGGCAACCGGCTCCGGTGTCAATGGGGACGCGGCGTGGGATTCAGAAAGATCTCCGACGCGTCGGCATTTCACCCGTGAGCAGGGGATCGCCCTCGATTTCAGGAAGCGCCCTGAAAGACAAACCACCACGGCACGTCGATTGTGCATCGCGTGTCGTGGTGGGAGCGTTTTTCAGGGATTCTGCCGACTTGCCGGAGAGCCTTATTCCTCTTCCTGCTCCTTCTTCGATTCGTCGATGATCTTCTTCTGGATTTCGTTCGGAACCGGCTCGTAATGGGAGAAGTTGCGCTCGAAGACGCCCCGGCCGCCGGTCATGGACCGCAGGTTCTGGGCGTAGGTCACCATTTCGCCTTCCGGAACCAAGGCTCGGACAATGACCTTGCTGCCCTGGGTATCGGTTCCCTGGATTTTTCCTCGGCGCTGGCTGATATCGCCCATCACGTCGCCCATCTGCGATTCAGGGACGGTCGTGACCACTTCGGCGATCGGCTCGAGAATGATCGGGCCCGCCTGCTGAGCCACCTGTCTGAAGGCCTGAGAGGCCGCGATCTGGAAAGCCATATCCGAGGAGTCCACCGGGTGATGCTTCCCGTCGAAACAATCGACCAGGATGCCCACCACGCGGTAGCCCGCGAGAATGCCCCGGTCCAGAGACAACTGGGCGCCCTTGTCGACGGCCGTTTGAAAGTTTGTCGGAATCGCGCCGCCGAAGACCGACCACTTGAACTCATAGTCGCCTTCGTGAAGGGGCGAAAGCCGCAGATGGACTTCGGCGAACTGACCGCGGCCGCCGCTCTGTTTCTTGTGGCGGTACGAGCCCTCGGCCTTCTTCGTGATCGTTTCGCGATATCGGATCTTGGGCGCCTCCAGTTCGATCTCCACTTTCGACTTTGCCCGCAGGCGGTTTACCGCCACGTCGATATGCTGCTCGCCCATGCCCGACAGCAACGTCTGGTGGATTTCCGGGTCCCGCTCCAAGTGCAGGGTCGGATCTTGTTCCATGAGGGCGTGCAGACCGCTGGCGATTTTGTCTTCATCCTGCGAGGACTTGGCGCGGATCGCCAGGGTCGAGGTCCGTTGGGGGAAACTTGTCGCCTGGTACCGGACCGGATTCTTCGGATCGGCCAGGGTATCACCGGTGCCGGTGCCGGTCAGCTTTGCTACGACGCCGATGTCGCCCGCGTTGATATGGGCCACTTCTTCCTGCTTCTTGCCTCGCATTACCAGGACGTGAGAAACCTTCTCGTCCTTCTCGGTGCGATTGTTGCGCACCGGAACTGCCGGCAGCATCTGTCCGGACATGACTTTGAAAAACGTGAGACGTCCGGCGAAGTCATCTGACTGGGTCTTGTAAACGAAAGCCGAGAAGACTCCGTCCGGATCGATCATCTGAGTCTCGGCGCCGTCTCCCTCCACCGTCAGGCCGCGGCCTTCCAAGGGGTTCGGAAACGAGTTCTCGAAGAAATCCAGAAGCGGCCGGACACCGATGCCCTGAGTGGCCGCGCCGCAGAAAACCGGGATGAACCGGCTCTCGATGAAAGCCGCTTTCAGGCCTCGGGCCATTTCCTCATCCGACAAGGTGCCCTCTTCGAAGAACTTCTCCATCAGCGCGTCGTCGCCCTCGGCGGCGGCCTCGATGATCTCCTCGCGGAGAGATTCGACCTCGTCCTTCATCTCCGCGGGAATATCGACGGAGGAAGCCTGTCCGTTCTCTTCTTCCCAGGCTTTCATCTGAATGATGTCTACAACACCCTTGAGATCCGTCTCTTTGCCGATGGGAAGCGTCAGGGCGACCGCCTTCTTGCCGAACGTGTCGGTGATGGCCTGACATATCGCGCCGAAATCCGCGTTTTCCTTATCCATCTTGTTCACGAACATCGCCACGGGAAGGTCCTGGCCCTCGCACCACTCCATCGCCAGC
>JABMPG010000241.1 GCA_013203855.1 bacterium | reverse complement strand
TCACTTTCCCGAGCGTCCTCAGCTCCGGCTTCACGCCATACCGTTCCTTCGCCCCGCCCAACGCCACCCGAAAGCCTGTCATCCCTTCATCGAAAATCAGAACGATATCGTTCTCATCGCATATCTGCCGCAGCCCCTCCATAAAACCCGGCTCGGGCGGCACGACGCCCATATTCCCCGCGATCGGCTCCACGATGATCGCCGCGATCTCGTCCCGATTCTGATCCACCGCCTCCCGCACCGAATCAAGGTCATTGTACGTGGCCAGAAGCGTATCGGCCGCGGCGCCCTTCGTCACGCCTGGGCTGTTCGGCACGCCCAGAGTCATGGCGCCCGATCCCGCCGCGATCAGAAAACTGTCGGAATGCCCATGGTAGCAGCCCTCAAACTTAATGATCTTATCACGCCCCGTGAAGCCACGGGCCACGCGCACCGCGCTCAGCGTCGCCTCCGTCCCCGAGTTCACCATCCGCACTCTCTCTACCGACGGCACCGAGTCGATGACCAGTTCAGCCAGTTCCACTTCGAGGGCAGTCGGCGCTCCGAAACTCATCCCCTTCTCCGCGGCTTTCTGAACGGCCTCGACGACCTTGGGGTGCGCATGGCCGAGGATCATCGGGCCCCAGGACCCCACATAGTCGATATACTCCTTCCCATCCACGTCACGGATTCGAGAGCCCCGCGCGCTATCGATAAAGGGCGGCGTGCCTCCCACCGAGGCAAAAGCCCGGACCGGAGAATTCACACCACCCGGCATCAGGATTTTTGCCCTCTCAAAAAGTTCGCTGCTCTTCATGAATCCTCCCGATAAAGTGTCAATCGCGTTCGACCGCCGAGCGAGGTTCGTAAACGCAGAACGGCTCCTCCGCCAGATAATCCCCAGTCATCGCAAAAGCTCGCGCCCGGCAGCCACCGCAAACCTTACGGTACTCACAGTAACCGCACCGGCCATGATAGTGATCGATGTCCCGCATCTCAATAAAGACAGGCGAGTTGCGCCAGACTCGCTCGAAATCGTACTCGACTTCGCGCAGATCACCGCACTCGACCTCCAGAAAACCGCAGATCTGCACCTTGCCCACGTGCGAAATGAAGGCAAAGGCCTGCCCGCCCATGCAGCCCTTGGACATAGCGTCGAGCCCGTGAGTCTGGGGTGTCACCGCCCGGCCCTTTTCGCGTTCCCGCTGGCGCAGAATCCGATAGTAGTGCGGGGCGCAGGTCGGCTTGAACTGAATCGGCAGGTCCTCGCGCTTCTCATAGATCCAGTTCAGAACCTTCTCATATTCCTCGGGCGAAAGCTCCTGATCCGCCAGTTCCTTGCCCCGACCCGTCGGCACGAGCAGGAAAGGATGATAGGACACAGCGCCCATGCGGATCACCAGATCGAGAATCCGCTCCAGTTCCCCGATATTCTGCCGGGTAACCGTCGTGTTAATCTGAAACTCCAGACCGGCGGCCCGGGCGTTGCCAGCGGCGAGGATGACATCGTCGAAGGAGCCTTCGACGCGGCGGAAGGCATCGTGGCTCTCGGCCGTGGCGCCATCCAGGCTCAGACTGATTCGCTTGATCCCCGAGTCGAGCATCCGCCCAGCCGCTTCTTCCGTCACCAGTTTGCCGCATGGCGCCATCACCATCCGCAGCCCGAGTTCGGTCCCGCGTCTCGCGATATCCCAGATGTCCTCGCGCAGCATCGGTTCCCCGCCCGTCAGGATGATGATCGGCTTGCAGAACCCCGCCACGTTTTCCAGAACGCGAAAGCACTCTTCCGCGCTGAACTCGTTCTCGTAAGGCCCAAAGCGCGCCGCGGCCCGGCAGTGGCGGCAGTTCAGGTTGCAGGATCGCGTGACTTCCCAAGCGATCAGGCGGGGTATGTGTTGCTTCTCTTCGTGCAGCACGTTGTGCATCCCGTCCATCCTATTCGACATAGATCATCTTGCGCGTCATACCGCCATCGACGACAAACTCCGACCCGGTGATGAACCCGCTCTCCTCGCCCACCAGAAAGAGGGCCAGCGCGGCGATATCCTCCGGCTTGCCCACGCGCCCGCAAGCATGCTGCTCGTGGTCTTCCGCACTCAGGTCAGCTTCACGACGTTTCGACTTCTTCTTCCATTCCGATACGTTGATCCAGCCCGGGCTGATGCAATTGACCCGAACCGCCGGCCCAAGGCTGATCGATAGAGCGTGAGTAAGCGCCAGGATGCCGCCCTTCGAGGCGCTGTACGCTTCCGTATCACGCTCGGACATGTGGGCCCGGGTCGAGGCGATATTGAGAATGACGCCCTTGGATTTCTCCAGATGGAAAGCGGCATGTTTTGCGCAGAGAAAAGCCCCGGTCAGGTTCACGCCGATAACCCGATTCCATTCCTCGAGTTTCAGATCCGTAACGGGTTTCCCACAACCAATTCCGGCGTTGTTCACCAGCACATCGAGACGACCAAAGGTCTCGACCGCTTCCTGAACCGTCTTCCGCACGGAGTCTTCGTCCGCCACGTCGGTCTGGATAAAAAGAACCTCGCCCAGCGCCTGAAGATCGGCCTGGGCCTCTAATCCGGCTTCGCGATCCACCTCCGCAAGAACCACTCGCATGGCCGCTTCAAGGAATCGCCGGGCAATGGCACGACCGATCCCCTGTCCGCCCCCAGTGATCAGGGCGACCCTACCTTCCACCGCGAATACCTCGCTCACTTCAGCCACCCCGCCACGTCCTTCGCGAAATAGGTAATCAGAATATCCGCTCCGGCCCGCTTCATGGACGTCAAACTCTCAAGCACGATTCTCTTCTCGTCTATCACGCCCTTCTCGGC
>JABMPG010000240.1 GCA_013203855.1 bacterium | reverse complement strand
GCGAAAAACCAGCACGATCCACGCCTGACAGTAGGTGAAGTACATGAGGACGATCAACGCCAGGTTCGCCGGAGTCGCTTCGTCGTCATAGGAGGCCGCCAGCAGGATCTCCGCCGTAAACAAGGTGAAAGCGCAGGCCCACACCAGCAGATAGGGTCCCGGAGCCAGGACGGTAATCCAGCCCAGCGCTCCCGCGATGAAGAAGAAATGAGACAGAAAGATCGAGATCAGAAACAGATAGTACAGAACAAACAGGTGAAGGATCTCGAAGGTCAGGCTCAGCTTGTGAAAACGGAAAGACGGGATCAAGTACTTGCGCAGGACATAGAAATTGCCCCGGACCCAGCGGGTGCGCTGTCGCAGCCAAGTCCCCCACAGCTCCGGTTCTTCCTCCCATGTCACTGCGTAAGGAACGAACTTGATCTCGTATCCCGCCTGATAGAGTCGGATGCTGAACTCGGTGTCCTCTGTCAGGGCCTTCTCGTCCCAGCCGCCCTGCTCGACGATTACGCTTCGGCGAAGGACCAGATTCGTTCCCGGCAGGATGGCAATGCGGAAGAGAAGATAGCGTCCTCCCTGGATCATGGATTGGAAGGAAAGCGTCTCGATGTTGATGAAGCGGGTCAACAGTGTGCGGTTGCGATTCCGGGTGCGGAACTTCCCGAAGACCCCAGCCAGTCGGTCGTCGCTGCGCAGGTTCAGGACCAGGTACCGTAAGGAGTCAGGTTCGGGCGTGTTGTCGGCGTCGTACACCGCCACGATCTCATGCCGCGCTGCACGCATGCCGAGGTTCAGTGCGTGGGATTTTCCCTGGGCGGCTTCCTCGGGTGGCACGTTATAGAGAATGACTCTCGGGTCTTCGTTGGCGATCCGTTCCACGATCTCGGCTGTGCGATCGGTGGAGCCGTCGTTGATGACGCGGATTTCGAGCCGATCCGCCGGATAGTTCAGATTTCGAATGGCCAAGAGGGTTTTTTCAATGACGAGTTCCTCATTGTGGGCCGGGATCAGGACGGTCACGCCGGGCAGTTCATCGGCGGGATGGGTGTCCCAAAACACCTTCTCCCGTTGGGCTCGAAGCCGGAAGACGTATCCCAGGAAGGTATAGAAGAGTTGATAGAAAATCATGGCCCACAGAATGGCCACGGTCACCAGAAAGAGAGCGTCCAGAGCGGGGTGTGCGAAGGCCATCTATTTCTCCTGAATGGAAGCGGAAGACGCCACGCTCCTCTTCGATTTCTTGAGGATTCGAGTCACAAGAAGGATCCCGATCAGCCCCAACGCCGTCAGGGCACTGATGATTACGATGGCGTTCGACAATAGAAAGCTCGCCGACATCAGGCCGTACCGCACCCACCCTCGCGTCAGAACCTGGACCTCATGCTGGCCGGCCGGCAGCGGCAGGGACCAGCCCCGCAGTCCAAATTCCCCTTGAAGCACCACTCGCTCCCCATCGATCCGGACTGCATGTGGCATCTGGCTGATCACGGCGTAGGTCACTCCGTGGCTTCGATAGGAGAACTCGAGGCCGCGGTTTGTCAATCTGCTGTCGAGTAGGTCACCGGAAAAATCAACGAGTCGCGCTTTCGCCTTCATTTGCAGTATGGCTTCATCGAGACCACCCGATGGTCGGATGCTACGTTCCCCCGCAGGCACCAAAAGGCGTTTTCGATAGAAACCGGCTGCCAGTTCATCGTCAATCAGGATATCCTCTTCCTCGATGTCCGAGAACGCCATCTCGACCGACCGGGGTGATTCGATAATCAAGCCGTCTGGAACCCAAGTCTCCCGCAGTAGAATTGGGGACACGAAAGGCAGCAGCCGCTGGTCTACTTCGTAGAGGGAACCCTCCGAGTTGATCGAGTATCTTCCGAAACGCTGTTCCGTCTCGCGCAGGAGGCTGTAAAGGGCGAGGCCTGTCGGATAGGCAGTGGGAGCGGACGGGACAAAGGCCTGTCCGGAAGCGGTCGGTTCGAGGGGCAGCCTCACAAGATCAAACCCTTCCGCGTCCACCGACGAGATGTCCATGTTTGGCAGTGCCAGTTGCAGGCTCAGGCCAAATCGCGCTTTCAAAACGGCCAGATCCTGCATCTGCAGGCCATTTCCAGTCTCGTTCGGATCCCATGTAACGATCACTTCCCAGCCTTCCACGCGTTTGGCACGCTGCCGATCCAGTCGGCTCAGCAGGTCATGCAGTACCTCGTAGGCCAGGGCCGAGCGGAATGATTCGAACTGCCGCATCGATTCAGGGCTGTTTTTCCAGAAGTGGTCGGATTTTTCTTCCAGGAGAAGAATCGGATCGAAGCCCGCTCTCTCCTGGAACAGTTCTCGGACATCTGGATGAAAGGGCGTAAACAGCTCCGGAGAATTGGCTCCGTCGTTCGCTTGCCATCCCGCTCGATCCAGAACCACGCCGTCCCACGGAAACTGATCCAGCATTTCGCCTATTGCATCCAACGCCGCGGCTCGGACTTCGGGAACGCCCAGCGCCATGGGATGCTGATCATCCCGCCCGGCTTCCTCCCCGGCCGCATTTCGTTCGCGCCACTCCGGATGATCGATCCAGAACTTCTCATGCACATAGGGCGGACGGAGCCAGGCGTAAACGCGAATCGCATTGTTGTGGGCGAGTTCGATCAGGCGGTTGTAGTCATAGGTCCACTGGGGAAAGATATGCCACGCCGCCACGTAGAGAGTGCGCACTC
>JABMPG010000239.1 GCA_013203855.1 bacterium | reverse complement strand
TCATCGTCACCCTCCTCATCACAATAATTGTCATCTAATAACAGGAAATCGTCATCGTCATAGAGCTCGGTTCCATCTTCCATCGTTACTCCTCCGGGATGTGTATTTTCTCTCCGGTAAAATAAGAAGAAACCACCTGGAAGGAGTGCCGGAGGCCACTCATTTCGATCTCGAGAATCTATTCCAGGTGGTTTGTTTCTATGTATTATATAGCTGGAAATATGAGATTTGTCACTCTTATGAGGAACGTACCGGTATTCGAGCGGTAGTTCGTAAAAACTATGAGCGGCAAAAATTGAAAATTCGATTTTAGCGGAAACGATGTTGGAAAATGTTAGGGAGAGGAGGTTGAAAGATTCTCGCTCTCATACCTGTCTCGAGCCATGTAATAAGAGCGTAGATCATGCGTTCGGTACGTACAGCTTGTCCAGCATCTGTAGATTCTATATTAGCGCAAAAGTGTGGAAGTTTATACTGACATGATATAGTATTATATGGATGTGGATACGACATTGCCAAATCGATTGTTATCGTGGTAAACAGCTGCTTATACACAGATTAACGATGTTAACAAAAATCAGTTAAACACTTCTTTTTATATACCCCATGCGTTTTCAAAAAAACGACTCCATTCGCTCTGAGATCACCTTTCGAGTTCTTTTAGCACATCCCTGTAGATCCTTCGGACATCATCGGTCCACTTATGGCTGTCCAGAGACTTCATCCCAGACGGAAGGCTTTCTAGCTTCATCTGGAAAAGCTGAAGCGCTGTTTCCCAGGCGATGGTACGGAAGTCGGTCTGCTGTTCCACGGCTGCTACTTCGGGGGGCATGGCAGAAGCGTTTCCAGCGCCACTGAGGGCTTTTTGCAGGAGGCGTTTCAATTTCGCCAGCGGGATGTACACTCCCTTTTTCCCGAGTTCCAAAGCGGCACTCCGCGCCATTCGGTTTTCTGCGATTCGTTCCATCATTATTTGTCGTCTCCCGATTTTAGTGCAGTCATTTATGGTAGGGAAGTCCACGTCTCCTTCAATCGGTTTTTATCAATGCTTCGAGGGCAACAACGCGAACACCCGTTGCCCGTGTGGCCTTCTCTTCGAGCAAAGAAAAAGGGCACCCATGCGATATGGATGCCCTTAATTTCTGTTTCTGGTGGTGGGGAGAGGATGGTTTTTAGTTTATCAGATTGACATAGAACCCGTTATGCGACAAAAAAGATTTACTCCTCCTCACCCATCTCGTCTGGCTCCGTCCACACCGGGAAATACAGCGTAAACGTTGTTCCCTCTCCAGGAGCACTCTCAACCTCGACCTTCCCACCCCATTGCGTCAATGTTCCATGGAGCGACGATAATCCCAATCCACTGCCAATATCCATCTTTGTCGTGAAAAGCGGTTCGAATACTCTTCGGCGCAGTTCCTCCTCCATGCCGATTCCTGTATCACGGAACGAAAACCGGACGTAATCATCCTCAATCCGTGTTTGAAGTCTTATTTGCCCCCCTTCCGGCATCGCTTCCACCGCGTTGAAGATCAGATTGGCGATCATCGTTTGCACATCCGGTTCTGTACCGCGGATGGGCGGTACTCCACCCAATTCAGCGCGCAGATCGATATCGATTCCCTGGGCAGCAGGTTGCTCCTCCCAACGGGATTGGGTCAATCGTATGGTCTGTTCAATCGCTTCATTGAGGTTTACACAATACGGTTCCCCGGTCTGCCCACGCACGGAAACATGGAGCTTCTTCACAAGATCAGCGGCGCGTTTGGAGGAAGAGATAATCATCTCGACGTCTTGGAGAAGTTGCGGATCTCGAGCCTTGCGTTTGAGCAGCATGGCAGGCCCTAAAATACTGGTGAGAATGTTGTTGAGATTGTGACATATACCGGCCGAAAGCTCAGAGGAAACCAGCAGACGCTCCGAGCGGATGAGCGTCTGCTCCATCCGCTTGCGCTCCGTGATATCGCGTACCACGCTAACCACACTCGTTCGATTCCCTGATTCATTTCGTATCTCGGTCACCGTGTGTTCCGTGGGGAAGAGAATTCCGTCTTTCCTCCGCATCTGAAACTCGTCTTGATACACGCCGTGCGTATCCAGCGCGGCAAAAATCCTACGACCGAATTCCTCATACATCGCGCGGTTCACATGCAAAAACTCCGTGTTATTCCCGACGATCTCCTCTCTGGTATAGCCCAAGATGCGCTCCACGGCGAGATTGCAGGCGAGGGTGGCGCGTGTATTCGGATCTACGACCAGAACAGCGTCCTCCAGACTGGCGAAGGTTTTTTCCAGCAGGATGTGTGCTTCCCGAACTTCTTTCTCCCTTTGGTTGACAGTTCTGAGCAATAGGCTATAGGGATCAATGAGGTTCGTCTCGATCACAGCCACATACACCAGATAGAAAGACACCACCTTGAGAAAGTGGCCAACCAGGTTGTAAAAACCGTAGGGATCCTGGTAGAGGGTAAAGGAGAGTTCAGTTCCGATTGATACCAGGAGGGCGGCGATCAACCACTGAAGAATCTTTCCGTCCAGCGCCTTCCGCCGTTGCCAAAGCAGACCGATGGAACTCAGGAAGAGCAGACAGATGACATACTCGCTGCCTATCTTGAACGAGGTCAGCCCCACCCCCTCAACAAAACAGGCTGGAAAGGTCTTCCAGTAGAATATGAGTCCCCCCAGGAGGGAAAGAATGAAGATGTAGCAGAAAACCACAAAGCCGGACTTGATCTTTCGGTCGAAAAACAGAAGAGCCATCAACAGTGACAGGCTTTCCGTGTACCGAGCGACGATCCAGAGCTGTGTTGGCAGGTTGGCGTCGTATCCTGAGAAGACATTCATGCCAGAATAAGCGAGCATGTGGAGAAGATCTATCCCACCGACGAACAGATAGGCGATGCCGATAAATAAAAAGAAGGGGGTATCGGTCAGTCGTCGCGTATTCCAGGCGATTATGAAAATGCCACAGGCCACCACAACGGCAAACAGTTCCGCAAGGCTGTGGAAGAGAAGATAGCCATAGCGGCTGACCAGGTACAATCCAACCAGGACCAGCCCGGCAGGAAGTATACGGTTTACGATACCAGTCGATCTATTATCTGACATTGCCCTCGCAGCCCTCAGATTTCATAAATCTCCGTCTTCTCGTTCAACGTCGGATGCAACTCAATAGCGCGAGCCACGATATCCTCGACTTCATCGAGATCGGTGAACGGTTTTCGTATCTGGAAGTCAAACTGAACCACACGCGAATCACTCTCGGGTAGATCCCACCCCGTAATCAGCACCGTAGCCACCGCCGGATCGATCTGCCGCATCTCTCGCAAAAGCCGATCTCCGGGCATCCCCGACATACCCAGGTCGATCAAAACGACATCATACTTCCCCGGAGCAAACCGTTCCAGAGCTTGTTGTCCATCGGTAACCGCTTCCACTTCGTGTTGCTCCCCCAGCAAACGCGACAACAAGCTGCAAATCGCTTTATCATCGTCAACTACCAGTATTCTCCCCGAACGAGTCCGAAAGGCGTCAGCGGTCTTCTCTGGCGTCTCTGCTACCTCTTCCGACCACACCGGGAATCGTAGCGTGAACGTCGTCCCTCCTCCCGGTGTGCTGTCTACCTCGATAGTACCTCCCCAACCGGTCACCGTGTTATACGCAGTCGATAATCCTAATCCCGAACCCACGTCCATCTTCGTCGTGAAAAAAGGTTCGAACACCCGTCTGCGCGTCTCCTCATCCATGCCGGTACCCGTGTCGCTGAAGGTAATCTGGACCTTGTCTTCCACCGTCTGTGTCTGGATGGTGATCACCCCGCCTTCGTGCATGGCATCGACGGCGTTGAAAATGAAGTTGGTGAGAATATCATGGAGACCTGCTTCGGTGCCCTTAATGGACGGGACACCACCCCAGTGGGTGATCATCTCGATGGCGATTCCCTGAGCTTCAGGTTCATCCTTCCACCGGGGACGGGATGTCTGCACGGCTTGCTGGACAACCAGATCGGCGGGTACAGGTGTGAGCGATTCCTCTCCTTGGGTGCGCACGGAAAGGTGGAGTTCATGAACGAGATCCCGGGCGCGTATGGCAGAGGTGACGATGTCGTCGACTTCGCGCAGGAGTTCCGGATCATCGGTCTTGCGTTTAAGGAGTTGCGCTGGTCCCAGAACGTTGGTGAGGATGTTGTTGAGATTGTGGCTGACACCAGCGGACAGCTCACCCACAGCACGTAGGCGCTCCAAGCGGATCAGCTCCTGCTCCATCTGCTTGCGTTCGGTGATATCGCGAACGGTAGCGATGACGCCGATAATCTCGCCCTTGGCGTTACGAAGCGGGCCACTTCTATCCGAGAACCATCCCGGCCGGCCATCTGGTAACGGGTAGGAAACGTCAAGAGACTTTGGTGTTCCCCCCGCCAAGGCCTGCTCGATTCGCCCCATTACTCCGGTATCCCGCAGAATCGGAAAGACCTCCAAGGGATGGCGGCCCAACACCTCAGAGGCAGGCCGACCGGTGAGTCGCTCCATGAACGGGTTCCAGACCTCGTACCGAAGGCCAAGACCATAGACGACGATGCCTTCCTGGGCGCTTGCAATGATCTCAGTGACCAGCTGGGTCTTTTCCCGCAGGCTCCGCGTTCTCTCTGCGACTTTCTCCTCGAGGCTGGCGTTGGCCTCGCGCAACTCGTCCTCGGCGCGTTTGATGCGCAGCATGACCTTGATCTTCGCGACCATCTCGACGCTGGCAATTGGCTTCGAGATAAAGTCGTCGGCGCCCGTCTCGAGCCCCCGGATTCTGAGTTCAGACTCGCTCTTATGGGCGGTGACCAGCACCACCGGCACATGAGCGGAAGCAGCGTCTGCCTTTATGCGCCGGCACATCTCGATCCCGTCGATTCCGGGCATTTGCACATCGAGAATGGCCACAGATATTTCTTCCCTGGCGGCAATCTCCAAGCCTTCTTCAGGGCTTTGGGTCTTCACGACACGGCAATCGGGAAGATGCTCGGCAACCAGCTCCTCAATCAGAAAAAGATTCTCGGCCTTGTCGTCCACGGCCAGTATGATTATCTCTGCCATTTCGTCTCCCTTTTCACCTGGGTCCTTGCCGTGTGCGGTTGGCGAACGGCGTCCGCCAACCGGCCTATCTGGCTCTTGGCTGCTGGGATGTGCGCGGTCAACGCAGCCATTTCCGAATTAGCTCCATAACCTCTTCCGCGGCGAGCGGCTTGGACGCGTAGGCGTCGCACCCCGCCGCCAGAATCTCTTCTTTGTCCCCCTTCATCGCCTTGGCAGTCATTGCGATGATGGGTGTTTGGGATATCCCTTCTGTTTCGCGTATCTGCCTCGTGGCGTCAATCCCGCTCAAGCCCGGCAACTGAATGTCCATGAGAATAAGAGCAGGCCGGATCTTCTTGGCCATCTCAACGCCTTGCGCGCCATCCATGGCCTTGACGTAGGCGTATCCCATCTCATCGAGGAGTTCCGTGATAGTGAACATGTTGTCCGGGTTGTCCTCGACGACGAGGACGGTCCGCTCGCCCCTCGGCGCGGCCTGCGTGGTCTCGGCGTCCGGCGGTGGCGGCGCGGCCTCCTTGGGCGGCGTCTGCGGCGGCATAGGCGCAACGGAAGCGTCGCTCTTCTCAAGCAACCCCCACACCCGCGCCACCAGTTCGTCCCGTTGCAATGCACCCTTCTGTATGAGCTCATGCACGTTGTTGTAGGCAAGACGCGCCCGGTCTTCGCAGGTAAGCTCTTTCGCCGTCAGCACCAAGACGGGCAGCTTACACGTCCACGGGGTCGAGCGAATATGCTCGAGCACCTCGAAGCCGTCTATCTTGGGCATCATCAGGTCCAGCACGACCGCATCGGGCAACACCTGGGAAAACGAGGCGAGTGCTTCCTCGCCCCCTATAGCGACGCTGACCTCGAAGCCGTTCTCCTCGAGCGCAGTCCGGACTTGAAGCGCGTTTATCTCATTGTCCTCGACCACGAGAACGCGCGGCTTCTCCTTGGCGCCCTGTTGGAGGGCCTGTTGCCCCAACTCCACCAACGTGGCATCGAGTTCGTGGTGGAGATCTTCCTTCTCCATCACGCCTTTGCCGATCACGCGCTGCGTCGTGTCCGCCAGACGCCGCTGTTCCTCCGGCGTCAAGTCCTTGGCCGTCACCACGATCACCGGCAGGTCATGGGTCGCGGGGTCTTCGCGAAGCTTGTCCAACACCGTGAAACCATCCACTTCGGGCATCATCAGATCGAGGACTACCGCATCAGGGCGGTACGAGGACACGGATTCGAGCGCTTCCTTCCCTCCCGGAACGGCCACGACGCGGTAGCCTCTTTCCTCGAGAATAAAGGAGAGATACTCCCTGACCGTCGCGTCATCATCGACCACCAATATGTTGCGAACGGTGCGCCAGCAGGACAGCTTGCCGATTTCGGCCAACAGCAGCTCCTTGGTCACGGGCTTCACCACGAATGCCGTGGCGCCCAGGGCCCTGCCGGTCTCCGTGTCTGGGCTGACAGACACCATGATTACGGGGATGTTCGCGGTGACTTCCGACGCCTTGAGCTTCGTGAGAACTTCCCAACCGTCCATCTCTGGCATCAGGACATCCAGGGTGATGGCGAAGGGATGAAGGTCCTTGGCCAGGCGGAGCGCATCGGCGCCGCTATGCGCGGTAACAACATCGTAGCCCGATTCCTCGAAGAAGCCTTGGAGCATTTCGCAGACAGCCGGCTCGTCGTCCACAACCAGTATGGTCCGCCCAGTGGGGGGCTTTGGCCCGGAAAGGGGTTTCGCGAGATTCGGCGTGGGACGCAACTGGGGGACCGGCGCGCCGCTGGCCAACTCGAGGCTACGAACCGGAAGAACCAAGGAGAAGGTACTGCCCTCGCCCGGCGTACTCACCACGCCGATCTCGCCCCCAAGAAGATGGGCAAGCCGCTGACAGATAGCCAGGCCAAGTCCCGTCCCCTCGTATTGCCGGGTGGTCGAACCATCCACCTGCCGAAACTCGCCGAAAATGCGCCCCAAGTCAGAGGGGGCTATCCCGAGCCCGGTGTCTTTCACGGCGTAAACAACGCGCTCGTCACTCGTCGAAACGGTCACGTCGATAGAGCCCTTCTTCGTGAATTTAACCGCATTCGAAACCAGGTTGAGCAGTATCTGATAGACCTTGTCCTCGTCCGAGTGCATGGCCGGGACGTCTTGGGCCTGCACATCCAGGCCCAGTCCCTTTTTCGCAGCGAGAGGGCGCGCCGTATCGAGCGCGCGTCCGAGCGGGTGATCGGCCTGGAAATCGCTCAACGACACGTCCATGCGGCCCGCTTCAATCTTCGAGATATCAAGAATGTCGTTGATGAGATTCAACAGGTGATAGCCGTTTTGTTGGATGATGCGGAGGTACTCGGCATCCTTTTCCGGGTCCTTGCCCGCCCCGCGCGAACTCATCAGTTCCGACAGCGTGATGACACTGTTCAACGGCGTGCGCAGTTCGTGGCTCATGTTCGAGAGGAATTCCGACTTCAGGCGGTTTGCCTCTTCCACTTGAAGGCGTTGGGCCTCCAGTTCTACCGCCTGCGACCTCAGTTCGGTCGCCTGCTCCTCCATCTCCTGCGCCTGCGCCTCCAACTCCTCGTTTCTACCCATCAGTTCGCGAGCAAGGCCGCGTGTCTTCTGGTTCGCCATCAGACTCGACAGCGCGATGTTCATTCCAACATGTGCCCGGTCGATAATCTCGCGGTGGGTATCGGAATAGGCGCTGAGCGTAGCCAGCGAGACCACGGCCATGACGCGCTCATCAACGATTAGGGGTATGGTCATGATTTCCCTGGGAACCGCCGTGCCGCTGGTCGTCTTGAAGGTGAAGGCCGTATCGGGAGAAATGTCCCTGAGACAGGCGACCTTGCCCGTGGCGAGGGCTTGGCCCAGCTCGCCCTCGTGGTCTTCGGCGCTGAAAGACGCCGCCGAATCATCGCTCAATCCTACGGAAGCGATGGGTTCGAGCGTCTGTCCGTCTTCGCCGCGCAGGTAGAACGCGCCCAAGTGAGAGCCTGATATGTCAATGAACTTCATGAGCAAGCCTGGGGCAAACTTCTCCATCTCGTCGACTGCGACCATCGTGTCGGTCACCTCGGAAGTGCGCTGCTGAATCGTCATCTGGGAAGCGAAGGTGGCGGCCATCCCGTTGAAAAGCGTCCCCAAGGTAGCCATCTCATCCACCCCTGCTATTGCACAACGGGCTTCGAGGTCTCCTTCGCTGAATCGCCGCACAATAGCGCTGATGCCGGCAAGCGGGTCTGCAATGGTTTTAGACAGGAAGAAGGAAACGAGAAGGACCACCAGGAGGGAAACCACAACAAGGATAACCATCTGGCGTAGCATCGCGTCGATGGGGGCATAGATCTCGGCCAGATCGCGCTTCGCCACAAAGCCCCACCCCATCAGCGGGATATGGGTATAGGCGGCCAACACCATTTCGCCGCGGTAGTCTTTCGACTCGACAATGCCCGTCTCGCCCCCGACGGCCCTCACGGCGGGGGCGGCGTTGATCTTGAGTTTCAACGGTGCGCTCTCGTGCCACCGAAGTGCGTTGACCGCAAAGCCGTCCTTGTTGACAATGAGCGTCTCGCCGGTTTCCCCCACTCCCGTCCGATCCTGAAGCAATGGATACAAGCTCTGCTCCAGGTTGTTCCTCATGACGAGCACGCCGACCAAGTGCTCGCCATCATGATCCAAACAAAAGACGGGGGCGGCAAAGGCCATTGCCGGCTTTTGTTCCACGTCCAAATGGTAGATATCCTGGATAAATGGTTTCCTGGTCCGCATGGGCTCGATGAAGTAGGGGAATTCTCTCTTGTCCCGACCCTCGAGACTTGGGTTGGCCTGTATAACCGTTCTGCCGCTGCTTGCCTCGATGAGGAACACCTCATGATAGGCCGTATAGGTCCTGAGATATCTTAGCATCAGGGCCCTCGCTTTGGAGATCGCTTTCAGGTCCTCCGCCGTCCACTCGTCTTTTTTGTTGCTCAGGATCTTTTCCAGACTACGAATCTCGTCAT
>JABMPG010000238.1 GCA_013203855.1 bacterium | reverse complement strand
GTTCCAGCGTCTTCCCGATCGTCCGCAGATGATGACCTCGAACATCATGCCCCATGCCATTTCACTGGTTCAGGCGGCCAGTGCGGCCTTGAGCAGCGAGAGTCTGACCATCGCGGCGGTTGGCGATCCCGAAAAGATGGCGTTTGAGGTCCTCCATGCCCGCAAGGCGACTTACGGTTTCTCCCTTCGTCATCCGAACTACCAGGCTCGGCCGGTGGTCTTCTCGCCGCCCCTGGGCGAACCCGCGTCCCAGTGGACGGCGGGCGAGGGCCAGGAAGTTGCCTGGCGGGTGCTGGCGTGGCCTGGGCGGTGGACGGGCGCGCTGGAGTACGTCTCGAAGAACATCATGGGCGTGACGGACTATCGCGAGCCGGCTTTCGTCTCCCTCACCGACGCCCTCCTGAACATGTTCGACCTGCTGAACAACACCGACGCGTCGGGATGGGCGCCAGATCTCAAGGGCTACTATGACATCGAGTCGGTTTCACTCGGCAAGCAGGCCGCGCCGTTGGTGCTGCTTTCCGCTTCGATGCTTCAACGCGATGAGGACTACTTCAAGAGCCGCGGGCTGCCGACGCTGGAGTTCACCCTGACCCGTCCCGGCTCGGCCATGTATCGCGCCGACGCTGAGAACTTGGAGAGCGTGCGCCTGCGCGTGCCTTCCACTTTCTACTCCACGGCGTACTGGATGGGCGCTCATGAGTTGCTGGGCGAGCTGAATCCCTGGCTCGACGAGTTCATCCTGCCGGGCGGCGAGATCTACTACAGTTCTTCCTACAACGAATCCTCCCGCTGGGCCGAGAAGCTGGAAATCTACCGTTACCGTCCCGATCCGGCTCTGCTGGCCGAGATCAAGCTGGAGGCGGACGAGTTCATCAACACGTCGATTTTCGGGCGTCTCGAAACGCCCATCAACTATCAGAGTTTCTACAACATTTCATTTGTTCCCTGGTGGTATGACCTGCCGGACCTCTATGACGTGACCGGCGAGGAGCGCTTCCGTCAGGCGGCCGAAGAAGGCGCCTTCCACACGATGGCTGGCCTGTGGTCTCACCCGCCGATTCCCGAGAACCCCGGCACGAGCGTCACGATTCATACCGAGTTCGACGTGATCCATCCCACAGCCGTCTGGTGGAAAGACGGCGAGCCCTATCGCCTGGGTTACCCTCTGCCGCCCGGGGGAATTCCGCAGAAGGAAGCGGAGTCCTGGCTGGTTTCGCACGTGGGACTCGGGCTGGAACAGCCCAGCACATATTTTCAGGGCGAGGAGCGGATGGCGAACATCCAGCAATCCTCCTGGTCTCCTCAACTCCTTCGGGCGTTTGGAGACACCGGGCGCGACGTGATCGAGACCTATGCCCGAAACGGCACGATCGGGCGCTTCTCGAACTACCCCGGCTACTATCTCTGCGATTTCACCGACATCCACATGGCTCCGGACTTCCCTTACGTCGGCCCGGACATCTCGAATATCTACTATCACCACATTCCGGTTCATACGGGATGGGTGGCGGATTATCTCTTTACACAGGCCAATGTCCGCTCGAGCGGACGGATCGACTTTCCCTGGGTCAAGCAGAAGAATTACGCCTGGTTCACCTTCCGTGCCTATGGTACGCAGCCAGGAGAGATTTTTGGCGAGACCGGCGCGGTGCCCTGGCTGGCGCGGGATATCGTCCAACTCGATACGAAGTACGTGGACTGGCTGGCGGCGCGCAGCGCGAATCGCTTCTTTCTGATTCTGATGAGCCAGTCTGACCGGGACCTGGACGTGGGACTGACGTTGAACTCCAGTCTTATCGGCCTAAACCCCGCTTTGCCAGGACGCAAGTATGTCGGCTCCAATCCGACGGCTCTGTCAATTCTCGGGGCGCCCACCAGCGTCAACGTTCCCGCGAAAGGCATCGTCACGCTTTCGCTTGCGGCTCAGGACGAGGAACTCTATCCCAAACTGCCGCCCCTGGAGGCTGGCCACCTCATCCGCTATCCCAGCGGGGGAGACTGGGGCCAACTCCACGCCTTCCGTATCCGGTCGCCCTTCGGTCATGACGGGCTGTATGTCGCCCTGACCCGAGGCCCTCTCGATGGCGCGAACGTCATTCTCACTCTGGCCGGACACGGCGAGGTCCTGACCGACAATTACAATCCCTATGAGTTCACGGTCTATCCCTGGGACTGGAACCAGGACATGAACGTCCAGGTCCACATCGACACTCCTGACCAGACCATTTCGTTCACCCTTCCGGCCCAGTCCGACCTCGATGTTGAATCGGCGACGGCCACGGAGGCGCGCAAGGTGGTCGTGGTCTTTGAGAGAGAAGTGGACCTCGCGGCCGCTTCCATGCCGTCGAAGTATTCGATTGACGCCTCCCATGCCGTCACAAACGCGACCGTCCAGGCTGATGGTCGCTCAGTCGTGCTGACTCTCGACTCCTCCCTCAGCGCCTCGGGCGTCTACAACCTGACCGTCTCGGGTGTGCAGGATTTCTGGGGCCATAGCTCGCCTGACAAGATCGCGCCAATCTCCATCGGTCCTTGGGAATACGCGAACGAGATGCTGATTGTCGCGAGCGGGCTGGAATTGACCTACGGAGTGCAGGACTTCCCACTGCTGGTCAGGTTGGATTCGAGCACGATCCATTACGGCCAGTGCCAGCCGGGCGGTTCGGACCTGCACTTCCGCGGCGCCGACGGCGGCCTGCTTCCCTCCCAGATCGAGACCTGGAATCCGCAGGGCACGTCCAGTGTCTGGGTGAAGGCGCCGTTCATTGAAGGCGGCGTCGCGCGGAACGTGGTGCATATGTTCTACGGCGGGTCTTCCCTCAATACGAGCCCGGCCAGCGTTTGGAGTGAGTACAGCGGGGTTTGGCACCTTGCCAATGCGCAGGACAGCACCGCTTACGCGAATCACGGCACGGCAGCCAATCCCGTGACGGCGGCGGGTATGGTCGGCGATTGTCAGCACTTCGACGGAAACGATGACATCGTCATCCCGGACTCGAACAGTTTGGATCTGGGCTCCTCGCCCTTCACGATTTCGGCCTGGATTCGAAAGGATGACCTGGCGACCATGATGGTGGCCTCGAAGAACTTTGGCGGCACGTCCTATATGTGGTCGTGGGGATGGGGAACCGACCAGATCGCCTTTCGCTCCTGGAACAACTACTACTATAGTGAGCCGGGTTCTCTGGTTCAAAACGAGTGGCACTATATCACGTTTGTCGAGAACAACGGCGCCGGCCGGGCCTACGTGGACGGCGAGCCGTCCGGCGAGTCTCTCAACACGGGGGCCATCGGCTCCCTGGACAATTCGGAAGCCATGCGGATCGGCAGTCGTCTTTATGATGGAAACCCCGGTTATCAATTCAGGGGCGATATCGACGAGTTGCGCTTGGAGAAGCAGGCCCGCACTGACGATTGGGTCAAGGCCTGCTATCTGAACCAGAAACCGGATGGCTTTCTCGTGCGCGTAGAACCGCCGCCTAAGATGGGATTGTCTGTGCGGCACTGGACGGGATACTGAGGGAACAGCCAGCGCCTCTGCCTTTTTGGAGGCGCCTTCCTTTTCGACCATGCCTGAGAATGAGGAGACAGAGATGCTTCTTGCACGGCCAGTGAGCAGGATGTGCAGATGCTTGGTTGCAGCCGCGTGTTTCTTGGCGGGGCCCGCCATGGGCCAGGTCAGCATCATGGTCGAGGCGGAGAGTTTTCAGTCCCGCGGCGGCTGGCAGACAATCTACGACTCGGCCGTGCTTGGAACCTATTACCTGATCGTGCAGACGAACATCAACGGAACCGGACCCGTTCTCGACGCTCAGACGGCCGTGACCCTTCCCACTGCGGGGGACTATCACATCTGGGTGCGGGCCCGCGACTATGACACCTTTCCGGGGGAGCGACGTTTCCGGATCGTGCTGGACGGACAGGAGTTCGCCGAGGCGGGTGATCACGGGTACAACAGTTGGCGGTGGCAGGAATCGGGCGTGATGAATCTGGCGGCTGGCCAGCACATTCTGGCCTTGCGCGATACCGTCCGGTTCAACGGACGGTGCGACGCGGTGATCCTGACAACTGCCACGACCGATCCGAACACCTGGCCCTCCTCGTCGTTCAGCGCTGCCCGACGGAAGCCGGATCGCCTGGCCCTGCCCCTCCCGGCAGTCTACACGAACGACCAGGCACCGCCCTTGCCTCTGGGCAGTCCCTTGGCTACCCTCGACAATGGGAAGGTCCGCGTGACCTTCCATGAGCAGCAGGACGCCCAGGGCGTGGATCGCATCTTCCGGCGGACCGAACTGTGGCTGGACGGCGCGTGGACTCCGGTTCCGGAAGCATCCGACTCCGAAGCTCTGTTTCTGGCGCGCCGCACGGATGTGATCGTCAGCCATATGGATTTCCCGCTGTGGAACATGCCTCAGTATCCCGAGACCATCGACATCAACTCCACGCAGATTGAGTTCTATCAGGACAACGAAAACCCCTTCACCGCCGCACAGGTCGAGCAGCTGCTCCCGGTGAGTGTTTCGCAGCTGGACAGCGGCACGGTTGAAGTCCAGTACTCCGCCGATTCCGGCATTCCCGCGAAGGGGCACTGGGCGCTGAAGCCCGAAGCATACGATGTCGTCTGCTCGGTTTCTCTCGTGGCGGACCAGACCGCCTACTATTCGGTGGGCATGGTGTCGGCGGAAGGCATCCAACTGGCCGATGTGGAATTCCTTCAGATGCCGTACCTGTATCAGTTTCAGCGCCTTCCCGAGCATATCCACATGATGACCAACGCCCTCATGTCTCACGCCCTTTCCCTGGTCCAGACCACGCCTCCCAGCCAGACCCGTTCCCTCACCTTCGCCGTGGCGGCCGATCCATCGGGAATTGCCTACGACTGGCCTCACCTGCGGCGGGCGGCCTATGGCTTCACGCTTCAGAATCCTCAGTGGGAAGTTCAGCCCTGTGTTTTCACGCCGGTTCTGGGAAATGACGGATCCTATTGGAACTCGGGGGAGGAACACCGGCTTGTCTGGCGCGTGGTCACCTTTCCGGGCGACTGGAAGGACGCGCTTGCCTATATTTCGGACGAGGTGATGCAGGTGAAAGACTATCGTCGGCCCGTTTACGCTTCTCTGACCGATGGGGCTCTGAATATCGTCGATCTGATCACGGACGCGTTTCACGCCGGCTGGGATACAGAGATGAAAGGGTTTTACGATATCGAGACCCGTGAGATGGCGAAGCAGGCCGCTCCGCTGGCGGTTATCTCGGCGGGCATGCTCACCCATGACGAGGAGTTCTTCCGTACCCGCGCCCTTCCCACCATCGAGTTCACCCTGTCGCGGAACACGGCGTGGATCATCCGGCCTGACGCCACGAACCTCGAGCAGAACCGCTTGCGGGTGCCTTCGACCTTCTACTCGACAGCCTACTGGATGGGCGTCCATGAACTCCTCGGTGAACTCAACCCCTGGCTGGACGAGTTCATCCTTCCCGGCGACCAGGTGCTGTTCACGGACTATTTCAACGAATCCCAGGCTTGGTCGGAGAAACTGGAACTCTATCGTTTTCGCCCCACGCCCCAACTTTTGTCCGAAATCGTTTCCGAGGCCGACCAGTTTCTTGCCAACAGGATCTACGCTCGAGTCGAGACACCCTATCGTTACAACGCCTTTTACAACAGCGGCTACTATCCCTACTGGTGGGACCTGATGGATCTCTATGAGGTGACCGGAGATGAGCGTTATGCCCAGGCGGCAGAGGAGGGGGCATTCCACACGATCGCGGGCTTGTGGTCGAATCCTCTGCACCCCGGTGGTCCGGTCACGGTCCATGAGAACGGCGAGATACTGGGGAGCACCAATTTGCTCTGGCATGGCCCCGGACTATTCCGGTTGGGCTATCCCATCCAGCCCGGGGACATCGTCGAGAAGCAGGTTCCGGGGTGGGAGGTTTCCCGCATCGGTCTCGGGCTCGAGAACCCGACCACGTACCTGCAGACCGAGGAGCGCTTGTCCAATATCATGATGTGCAACTGGGCCCCCCATCTCCTCCGGGTTTTCGGGAAGACCGGGCGGGAGGCGCTGCGTACCTATGCGCGCAACTCGATCATCGGGCGTTTCGCGAACTATCCCGGGTACTATGAGAAGGACCTGACCGACATCGACAAGACAGCCGACTATCCCTACGTAGGGCCGGATGTCTCGAACATTTACTATCATCATATCCCACCCCACTTGGCCTTCACGCTCGACTTCCTTTTCACACTGGCCCAGGTGCGATCCAGCGGCCGAATCGACTTCCCCTGGGTCAAGCAGAAGAACTACGTCTGGTTCACCAACCATGTCTACGGGACGCAGCCCGGCGAGATCTTTGGAGAGACGGGCGCGACGCCCTGGGTCGAGCGCGGACTTGTGGAACTCGACACGATTGAGGCCGACTGGTTGGCCGCGCGTAGTGAAGATCGTTTCTTTCTCATCCTCATGAGCCAGTCGGACGAGCCGCTGACCGTTGGGCCGACACTCGACATGGCCAAAATCGGTCTCGGGGCTTCCCCGGCCTGGCGGCGCTATGACGGAGACACTATGGCGCCCGTCACCGGCACGGGCATCCCCACGTCGGTGGTCCTGCCTCCCAAGGGAATCGTGACATACTCCTTCGCCGCCAATCCCGGGGATCTGTATCCGGCCATGCCGCCCCTGGACAACGGGCACGAGACGCGTACCCCCAGCGGCGACTGGGGCCAACTCCATGCCTTCCGAATCCGCGCGCCCTTTGGTTCGGACGCTCTCTATGTCTGCCTCACGCGCGGGCCTCTCACGGGCACGACGGTGACACTGACGCTTGACGGCCACAGCGAAGTGCTGCAGAACGGGCGGTATCCCTTCGAGTTCACTGTGTATCCGTGGCCGGTGCAGCAGGATATGAACCTCGAGGTGCTCCTCGGCCAGCACGGCGCGACCGCACCCCAGACGATTAACCTGACGCTATTCGGCGGCGGGGCCGAAATGGAGGTGGTTTCAGTAGAGTCGACGGTGCCCGGCAAGGTGGAAGTGGTGTTCGACCGCCAGGTGGATGGGGCCGTGGCTGGCCAGACCGCGCGGTATGCGGTC
>JABMPG010000237.1 GCA_013203855.1 bacterium | reverse complement strand
TTCGTCCCACCATTCCATGCGTTTGGCGATCTGTTTCTCGAAACCGAATTCACCGGGCCGGTAAAACGCGCGCTCCTGAACGCCTTCGGGAAGATACTCCTGCGGGGCAAAGTGGTCGGCGTGGTCATGGTCGTACTGGTAGTTCTTGCCGTAGCCGATTTCCTTCATCAGCTTGGTCGGGGCATTGCGGATGACCATCGGCACGGGGAGAGAGCCAGTCTTCTGGACTTCTTCCCGGGCGCGCTGGAGGGCCATGTAGGAGGCGTTGCTCTTGGGCGCGGTCGCCAGGTACGTGACGGCCTGGGTCATGGGGATTTCACCTTCGGGCTGGCCGAGGGATTCGAAGGCTTGCTTGGCGGCAGACACGACGAGCAGGGCCTGCGGGTCGGCGTTGCCGATATCCTCAGAGGCGAAGACCAGCATGCGGCGGAGGATGAAAAGCGGGTCTTCACCCCCCTGGAGCATCCGCACCAGCCAATAAACCGCCGCCTGCGGGTCGGACCCGCGCAGACTCTTGTGGAAGGCGCTGATAAGGTTGTAGTGCTGCTCGCCGGTCGCGTCGTAGATCATCTGCTTGCGCTGGGAAATCTCCTTAACCTGTTCGATGGTGATCCGGTAGCCGCCGTCCTTTTCCATCGGCGCCGAGCAGACGACCATTTCGAGGAGGTTCAGAGCCCGTCGCGCATCCCCGTCGGACATCGCCGCGATGAGGCGGAGGACACCTTCCTCGACTTCGGCTTTGATCGCCCCGAAACCGCGCTCGGAGTCCCTCAGAGAACTCTCCAGGATACAGACGAGGTGAGGCTCCTCGAGTTCCAGGAGAGTGAAGACGCGGCAGCGGGACAGTAGAGGCGAGATGACCGAGAAGGAGGGGTTTTCGGTCGTTGCGCCGATGAGGACGACGACGCCGGCTTCCACGTGGGGCAGGAGAGCGTCCTGTTGGATGCGATTGAAGCGATGGATTTCGTCGATGAAGAAGATGACCTTCTGGTTGCGGCGGTGGTTAATCTCGCGGGCTTGGGCGATCACGCGTTTGATGTCGGCAATCCCGGAGGTGACGGCGCTGAGGGCGAGGAAATGGGCCTGGGTGAGCCGAGCAATAATGTGGGCGAGGGTGGTCTTGCCCGATCCGGGCGGGCCCCAGAAGATCATAGAGCGCAGTTCGTCGGTCTCGATCATGCGCCGCAGGAGGGAGTCCTTGCCGATGAGCTCGCCCTGCCCGAGGAGTTCGTCGAGGGTGCGGGGGCGCATGCGGTCGGCGAGAGGGCGGGCCGCCGAAAGGGCATCGGCGCCAGGGAGGCCGGGGGATTCGCGAGTTTCGAGGTCTTGATTATTGAAGAGATCCATCTTTACCATTCCAGGCCAGGTTTCGGTGGCTCACTAGTCAAGGTCGTGCCATGCGGCTTGTTTGACCTGTGCGGGTGTGCCCATGAAGTCCGCCGTCACGGCCAGGCGCCAGGTGTCGCCGCCATCGTCGGTGACCAGCAGGCACGGCTCGCCAAAGGGCGCGGCGTATTGCTCGTACTGGTGGGGGGACATCTTGGCGGTGTTGAGGGGGACCGTACCGCCCAGTTCCTCAAGGAAGATCTCCTCGCGATCCGGCCAGCGGAAAAGATAGGCGTCGTACTCGTCCTTGAACGTGTTGATCAGGTTGCTCTGGGCGGCATAGGCGAGGAAGAGCCGCCCGGTGCGGGTGTCGAGGGTCACTTTGTGGCGCCAGTTCTTGTAGTAGGGCTTGAAGGGCTTGACCAGGTAGGATTCGGCCTCCCAGGGCTGGCCGGAAGGCTTGCGGAGCATGGCCAGCATGAAACGGTATCCCAGGCGCGAGCAGCGCGAGACAATGTAGAGAGTATCGGCAGCGTCGCAGTTCAGGCTGCTGTAACTGTGCCCCAAGCCGACGAGCTCGGGCGTCTCCCAAGCGGTGATGTCGCGCGGGTTGGAGGATCGGACGTAATAGACCGGATCATGGTGGCCGTTGATGATGACGTGGAGATAGCCCTGGCTGTCGATCGTGATCCCGGGCCAGTTGTGGTCGTCGACCGCGTGGCCACCGAACCCAAGAAAGACGGGCTCGGACACCTGCCCGGTGGCAATGTCGTATTCGACGATGTAGGCCGCAGTGCCGTCTTTGAGATCATAGGTCGTGCTGCTGGCTTCCCAAGTCATGCCGAGGGCGGGATGATTCGGCGGGATGGGAATGGGGTGGTCGACGACGCCGTCGACCGTCATGCTGAAGGCGATGAAGACCTTGCCGCCGCTGGTGACGCAGCTGTTGCCGTCGCCGGAGTGATAATTGAATCGCAGGAGGTCTTCGTAGACTTCGGTGACGTTGGACAGGTCGAGGGTGCCGTCAGGCTTCTTCTCGGGCATCAGTATGTAACCGGCTGTCTGCCCGCTCGAGAAATGGGAGTGCAGGAGGACGACAGGAGGGCGGTCCAGACATCCCGTGTTGTGACCGTCCAGTTTTTCGAAGCGCGCGAAGGGCACCGTCAGGGGATAAACGCCCCAGGTGCGGCATTCGTCCCCGGAATGGAGAAGAAGGCCATGATAGCCCCGTGTGCCGGGTCTTTCGGTGCTCGAATAGGGATCGCCGTTAGCCTTGATTTCCTGAAGGATGACGTGCATGTAGGCGTCGCCGTCGCGGTCGAAGCGGATGATCGGTTCGTCATAGAAGCCGCCGCCTCGGGTGGTGTAGTTGATCCAGTCATAGGTATTCTCGACGTAGGCGTCAATGAAGGGTCGGGCATCGCGGGCGATCCAGCGGCCACCGGGGCCCCGGACCTGAACGACCTGATCGTAGCGAATGTAGTGGCGGCCCCGGGGATCGATGCTGACCGCCGCCGGCGCGAATCGGGGGAAATAGTTGAACAGCGCCCGCTCGGCCTTGAAATAGGGCTCATACTGAATGGGCGTCGTCACGGTCTGATCGTTGCGCGTCTCGGGAAAGGGGTGGTTGAGAAGGGCGGGATTGAAGGGAGGAGTGGCCTCCTGGAGGGTCCCGGGCTGTCCGGGTTCGAGTCTATCAAAGGAGACGCCGGCGAAGTCGGACGGGGAAGGGGCGGCTGAAATGAGTTCCACGGTGTCGAGGTAAAGAACGGTGGCGGGGTGGGGCTCGTGCATGAAGAGTTTCGTCAGGAAGGACAGGGAATCGACCTGATCCCAGCCAGCGGGACTGCGATAGGGCTGGAAGGCCGCGAGGGGGATGGTGAAGGTTCGCGGGCCTTCCCAATCGACGCGGAAGGCGACGAGGTAGAAATCTCTCGCCGGTGTGACCGCATTGTCCGACCGAACGGCGAGAAAAACAATCTCATCCGTCCGGACATCGGACCAGGCCTGAAAACGGATATGCGTATAGGTGGACCAGTTGGCGGGAACAGTGATGGCCATCAGCGAGGGGAAACGGGGATGGTCGGCCCATCGACCGGAGTAAGTCCCGGTCTGCGCGTGGTCCGTCGTGAATTCCAGCCCTCCCGCCAGCTCGTTAAGAAGCACGATGCCGGTGCAGCGCAGATCGGCCTCGACGAAGGTGGGGTTGTCGGTGAAGAAGTCGGCCTCGGTGCGCCAGGTTTCGGTCGTCTCGAAATCAAACGTCTCCTCGACGGACGCGGAACGGACGGGGCAGGTCATAGCGAGGGCAATGAGGATCAGGGCAAAACGTTGGCAGAAGTGCATGAGGATTCCTTTTCCCCTGCGGCGTTTTGCGAATTATACAGGAGAGAGTAGCCAGTAGAAAGGAGGAAGCAGTCGGGGCCCCGTTCCTGTCCTCCATGGGTGGTCTGAAGGCCAAACTCCAAGGTTGGCATCTTCACCGGCGGAAGAGAAGGACGAGGGCATCGAAGAAACGGCCGTCGAAGCGCGAACCGAGGTCCTGTTTCATGAGGGAGAGAGCGGAGTAGATGCTCAGGGCGGATTTATGGGGACGGTGGGCGGTGAGTGCGTCGAATGTGTCGGCGAGCGCGCAGATCCGGGCGAAAGGGTGGATCTCGCGGCCACACAATCCCCAGGGATAGCCGCGGCCGTCGAGGCGCTCGTGATGGGCCAGGGCGATCTGAAGGGCGGGTTGGTCGAAGAAACAAGAGCGTTCGAGGAGGGAATGTCCGTAGATGGGATGCTTTCGGACCTCGGCCCATTCCTCCTTTTTCAGCGGGCCGGGCTTGTCTAAAATCTGGCGCTGAATGCGGCTCTTGCCCACATCGTAGAGAAAGAAGCCGGAGGCCATCTCCTCGTCTCCCGAATCGAGGATGCGGCCGTGGACGGTTTTCGCCATGGCCAGAGAGAGGAAGCCGACGTTGACGGCATGGCCGTGATCGCTGTAGCGGCGATCGCCCATCCGGGTGAGAGTGCGGGCGACGGCGGGCGGGTGTCGGTCCAGGAAAGCGGTGACTTTCTGGCAATGGGCCGATTGGCGGGAGAGGGTATCCCGGTGGGGGTTCTCGTAGGCTTCCCGCGCGAGGTGGGCGGTTAGATTGTGAAGGGCCCGGCACCGGAGGGACAAAGGCGTCTGGCTGGTTTCCAGGATTTCGTCGAGGAGGTCTTCTTCATAGCGGTAGAGGCTGGCCCGTTCGTCGGAGCGGACATAGAAATAGGGCGTGGCCCGGCCTCGCAGGATGGCGTCGTACAAGCGGGCCGGGATCTTCTCGCCCCGCGAGAGAAAGGGGACGACGCGATCCTTGCCGAGGGGAGAATAGAGGTGGAAGGGCAGTTCCCACCCGGACGAGAGAAAGGCCGGGGCTAGGGGGAGAAAATACCGACGTCCATTTTCGGGCGGACGGGGCAGGCGCTGCACCAGGATATGAGAAGGCTGAAACGAATCCATCGATCCTCTTATCGGGCGAACGGGGTGAGTGCTCAAGGGGTCAGCGAGTTTCGCCGGGATGGCGGACCAGGCGTCGGGCCAGAATGAGCCGGGGAGCATCCCCCGCGCCCGCGATCTGAACAAGCCAAAAGGGAGGCTCGAGCCAATGAGGATAGCGGTCGGCCCACTCGATAAGAACGACGGCTCCGGGATCGTCGACGACATCTTCGAGTCCGAGGCTGGCCAGGTCCGGGGCCTCGGCAGGGGCTCCAAAGCGATCCTTGGCCTCCAGGGCGGTCTCCGTTCCGCTGAGGCGGTAGAAATCCGCGTGGTGCAGGGTCAGGCGACCCTCGTACGTCTTGACGAGGACATAACTGGGGGACGTGATCGGGGAGCGAATGCCCAGACCTCGGGCGAGACCTCGGGCGAAACAGGTCTTCCCAGCGCCGAGATTTCCCGCGAGGGCAACCGCCTCGCCGCCCTTGAACGGATGGGCCATGGCCTCGGCCAGGCGCTCGGTTTCCTCGGGCGAGCGGCTCTGGTAGAGAAAACAAAGAGTGGTGTCGCCTTCGGACTCGGCGGGGAAACTGTCCGCATCCCGGATTTCGGGCTCGGTCACGGCCTGGAGCTCGAGATCTCGCAGGGCGTCCAGGTTCCAGAGCAGAGGGCCCCGCGCCGTGCCTGTGCGGGGGGAGTTTTCGGGCGATACGGGCAGGTCGAGTCCGGATCGGACGGCCGCTCGGGCCGCCCGGTCCTCCTCGGCGATCTGCCTGAAGCGATCTTCAAGAAGTTCGGAATAGAGACGGTCGCGCTCGGGGTCGCGCAGATCAGGGCACAGTTCGAGGAGAAGAGCCATGGCGAAGGCGCGGTTGGAAAGCTGCTCATGGGGGACGCGTAGGCGTTCGGTGCGGATGACCTGGTCGCCATAAAGGGCGAGGTCGAGATCGATGGTCCGGGCGGTCCAGCGCTCGCCCGTGCGGACGCGGCCCAATTCGGCTTCGATGGCCTGGAAGCGGTCGAGGAGCGCCTCGGGTTCGAGCGACGTCTTCAGCTCGACGGCGGCGTTGAGAAAGGGGGGCTGGTCGATCCGGCCCCAGGGCGCGGTCTCGAGGATGGAACTGGCTCGGATGAGTTCGATGCCCGCGGTGTCGCCCAGAGCGAAAACCGCGCGGCGCAGGAGGACATCGCGCTGTCCGAGATTCGAGCCGAGGAGGCACCAGGCGGTGGTCTGGGGAAGGAAATCCATAAGGTGATTCTAGGCGGTTTTCTGAGGAAGTCAACCGGGATGAGGGGGGAGAGACAGGATCAATCAGACAGTACCCAGAAATTGGCAGCCGGCAGGCACAACCCGGCGTGACTGTGCCACAAACACCTCTCCATCCACCTGCGCCCAACCAGACTTTGGAAAGTCCGGGGACAGATCCTTCAAAAATATTGAACATCCGACGGCGAGTGCTACAGTGTCAATAGCGCGCGGAAACGGGACGTGTTCCCCCGAGAGCGCAATCTTCCTTCGGTCGGCCTGTATGTCAGACACCCCTTCTGGTTTTCGAGTTTTCCTCCAAAGGCTCGGCTTTCAACCCGATCGCCACTACCTCCGACGAGACTTGCGGTCCGATGTTATATCGGGACTGACGGTGGCGGTGCTGGGTATTCCCCAGGGAATGGCCTATGCGGCTATTGCGGGGATCCATCCCATATACGGCCTCTATACATCGATCGTCAGCTGCGTCATCGGGGCTCTGTTTGGCTCGTCAAGCCATTTGCTTACCGGGCCGACCAACGCGTCTTGCATGGTCATTTTCAGCGTGACGGCCCCTTATCTGAACCTGGACAACCACCTGGAGGTGATCTTCCTCCTGACCCTCATGGTCGGGCTGGTGAAGGTGGCTTTCGGACTCCTCCGGATGGGCGGGGTGGTTCGGTACGTGTCCAATTCCGTGGTGCTGGGATTCACGACCGGCGTAGCGATCCTGATCATGGGCAACCAGATCCGGAATGTGCTGGGGGTAGGGATCGATCCGGAGAAGACGCGGCACTTCTACAGTGTGGTGATCGCTTCCCTGGCTCGGATTCCGGACGGGAATCTGTACACGTTCGCCGTGGCGGCCGCGACTTTCATGTCGGTCATCGCGATGCGGCGCCTGACGCCAAAGCTGCCCGGCCCGCTCCTTGCGATCGTGGGGGCATCGTTCCTGGTCTATTTGCTAGGCTGGGACAGCCATGGCGTGCGGATCGTGCGGGACATGGGAAGCATCCCGGGCGGACTAAGGTTGTTTCACATACCGAAACTCCTCTGGCCGCCGGATATCGGGCTCTACCGGGAATTGAGCGCGGGCGCGCTGGCGGTGGCGATTTTCGGGCTGATCGAGGCATCTACCAGTTCGCGCGGGGTGGCCGGCCTCTCGGGCCAGCGGCTGAACTTCTCGCGCGAGTTCATCGGACAGGGCCTGGCCAATATCGCGGGGGCGTTCTCTCAGAGCTTCGCATCCTCCGGATCGTTCGTCCGCACGGCGCTTTGTTACACGTCGGGGGGCCGAACACGGATGGCCCCGGTTTTTTCGGCGATCTTTGTCGCGCTGATCGTCCTGCTTCTGGCGCCCTACGCCAACTATATCCCTCAGGCGAGCCTGGCGGGAATGTTGTTCTATGTGGCATGGTCGATGGTATCGAAACAGAGCGAGAGGCTGACGCGGACGTGGCGCAGCGGGGGAAATTCGCGGCTCGTACTGGCTACGACGCTGATATCAACTCTCGTTCTCCCCCTGCAATACGCGATTTTCGTCGGCGTCTTCCTTTCGATTTTCCTTCTGCTCAAAATCACCGGGCGTACCGATCTGTCCATTCTAGTGCCGCAGGAAGACGGTTCGTTCAACGAAGTGCCGGTCGGCCAGGAGCCGAATTTGCCGATTGCTCTTATCAACATGGAGGGGGACCTTTACTTCGCGGCGGTAGAAAACCTGGATCTGGAACTGCACGAGGCCCTGACGCCTTCCACGCAGGTGGTGGTCTTGCGGATGAAAGGGCTGCGCGCAGTCGGTTCGACGGCCATGAATATGATGGAGAAATTCTGGCAATCGCTGCATGAGAG
>JABMPG010000236.1 GCA_013203855.1 bacterium | reverse complement strand
TGATGGAATGCAAGAAAGCCCTCCAGGAGGCCGACGGCGACCTCAAAAAAGCCGGCGAAATCCTACGGGAGAAGGGCGCCGCCAAGGCCGTCAAACGCGCCGAGCGCAAAATCAAAGAAGGCCGAATCGCCGCCTCCGTCTCCGACGACAAACGCTGCGGAGCCCTCGTCGAAATCAACATCGAGACCGACTTCGCGGCCCGCAACGAAAAGTTCGGCGAACTCGTCGAGACCGTGTGCCAGACCGCCCTCCAGACCGCCTCCACTGACCTGCAAGCCCTTCTCGCCGCCAAGCCCTCAAACGGCGCGGCCGAAACCATCGCCGCACTGGTCACCGAGACCATCTCCATCATCGGCGAAAACATGGGCGTGCGCCGCTGCGCCTCCTTTAAGGTCCCCGATACCGACGCCGGCCTGATCCATGCCTACATCCACCCCCCCGGCAAGGTGGGAGTGTTGCTTCAGATCAAGTGCGAAAACGACACCGTTGCGAAGTCCGACATCGCCGACGAACTCGCCCACGACCTCTGCCTCCAGATCGCCTTCAGCGACCCCGTCTCGGTCGACTCCAGTTCGGTGCCGGAAAGCGTGATCGAAGCGGAAAAGCAGATCTACCGTCAGCAGGCACTGAACGAGGGCAAGCCCGAACAGATCATCGACAAGATCGTCGAAGGCCGTATCAAGGGCTTTTTCAAAGATAGCTGCCTTATCGACCAAGCCTACGTGAAGGAAGAAAAAATCAGCGTGGGCGATCTGATCAAAGAAAAGGGAAAAGCAGCCGGTGGCGCCATCAGCATCGTCCGCTTCGAACGGTACCAACTCGGCGGGGGTGGCGAAGAAGCAGCCGAATAAGACCCTCACATCAAATCACAGAAAAGCCTACAGGCGCGGGACACCCCCGCGCCTGTAGCTTTGCCAGGCTGAATCTCGTCCGTGTCCTAGGAATTTCAGATGAAACGCCGAAGGGCGAGAACCGTAATCCCGTAGCAAACGAAAAGGCAGACCGTCGCCAGGCCCAGGCTGAGAGGAAAAGGACGCCCCGACCGGAGCAATGCCGCCAGCACAACAAAGAACGGCAGCGAAGGGAGGACGAGCCAGAAAACGCTCATGGCCAGGGAAGCCGCCTTCTCGACGCTGCGAGTCTCAACGTATAGCCACAAAAGTGCCAGGTAAGAGACGAGCGGCAAGGAAGCCACCAGTCCCCCCCAGACCGAAGAACGCTTCGCGATCTCGGAAGCCAAGACAATCAGGACGGCCGTGATGATCACCTTAATCGCGTAATAGAGCATAGCTCCACTATCCCAGACGCAAAAAGTCTACCTGACTCCCGTATGTCCGAACCCGCCATCCCCTCGCGCGGTTGACTCGACTTCTTCCACCTCCACCCACTCCGCCCGTTCGAATCGGGCGATCACCATCTGGGCGATCCGGTCCCCCCGCTTGATCTCGAACGGTTCGGGGCCGAGATTGATAAGGATGACATTGACGGGGCCCCGGTAATCGCTGTCGATGGTGGCCGGAGCATTGGGCAGGCTGATGCCGTGCCGCAGGGCAAGCCCAGACCGGGGCCGCAGTTGCGCCTCGTGTCCGATGGGCAAAGCGATTCTCAGCCCAGTGGGCACGAGCGCGATCATACCCGGCTCGAGAACCAGCGGCTCTCCCACGGCCGCGCGCAGGTCCATGCCCGCCGAGCCGTGGGTCTGATAGGAGGGAAGGGGCAGATCCTCACATCCGGGTTCGCGTTGGACGGAGATGGCCACCGCCTCGGGCAGGTCGGTCAATTTTGGATTCCTCTCAAGGATGGTGTTCTAGAAGGGATGGACGCTGTGAGCGCCGCCAGCGGCCAAGCCCACAACTTTGGCCGCCCGACGCATCTCGAAACGGAGTTGGGTCATGACGCGGATCATCGACATCTTGTAGCACTGGTCGAAATCCTCGCACGCGTAACACTTGCGCACCTCGTCCACCTCGCCGATCATGTCTTCCATAAACGAGCCCATACGCACGCCGAAGCAATCCTTCATCTGCGCTTCTTCTTTTCTCAGGTTATCGCTCATTCAGCCCATCTCCCGTCTCGCGTTCACTCGCACCACCTCAACAGCTGCTTGACAGCCGCCTCGATGCCCTTGGCCACGTCGGCAATGCCCGGACCGAGCATATAGGCGGGCGCGGAAACAATCTTATGTCTCTCGTCCGCCACGCAGCCGTCCACCGGGCATTCGACGTGCCTGGCGCCGGTCTCTTCAATCAGCCTGGCCGTCTCGGGATCGTTCCCGATAGTCAGCCGGATCCCCCGGTCGCCGAGGGCGCGCGCAGCCAGGATCGGGGCGATGCAGATAGCGGCAATCGGCTTCCCGGCGTCCGCCATGGCGTTCAGAAAACCTTTCAGGTCCCGATTGATGTCCTCCGGGCCACGGCTCAGGTTCTTGAAGGCTCCGCTGCCTCCCGGCATCACCACCGCATCGAAATCGTCGGCATTGGCCTCGACGAGAGGCAGAATATCCCCGCGAGCGATCCGCGCCGCCTCGACCATCTGATTGCGGACTTCCCGAACCGGTTCCTGCGTGCAATGGTTCACGACCTCCACTTGGGACTCATCCGGGGCAAAGCATTGATACCGCGCCCCGCCCTGGGCCAGATAGAGGAGGCAGAGCGTACTCTCGTGAACTTCCGATCCGTCCATCCGGCCGCATCCGGAAAGCACTACGGCGACTCTTGGCATTGGACGGTCTCCTTCGTTTTCAGATTTCCAGCGTGGCTCTCTCGATTTGCATGGCCGCCCCCAGCGACTTCATCAGGCCCACATAGTCGGGGAATGTCACCGCGACCGCCTCGGCCGTATCGATCCGGCTGGGCGAATCGGCGGCCATGGCCGCCAGGCTCAGCGCCATCACGATGCGGTGATCGCCGTGGCCGTTGAGCAAATTGGACCCTTGGATCTTTCCGTTCGCGCCATGAACGACCAAACCGTCGGGCAGTTCCTCGACATCCACCCCCATCCGCTGAAGTTCATGGGCCATCACCTCGATCCGATCCGTCTCTTTCACGCGCGCCTGGGCAACATTCACGAGACGAGTGACGCCCTTCGATAGCGCTCCGGCCACGGCCATGGCGGGCAGCGCGTCGGGCGTAGCGTTCAGGTCGAGTTCCGCGCCATGAAGCGAGGAACGTTTGACCCGGATCGTCCGAGTGATTTCCTCCACTTCGATCTCCGCGCCCATCTTCCGAAGATACCCGATGACCGACTTGTCGCCTTGGGAATCGTTCAGGTCGAGTCCCGTCAGTTCGATCTCGGCATCCAGGGCCGCCCCCGCCACCAGAAAGAAAGTGGCCGAAGAAAAATCGGCCGGAACCGATCGGTCGAACCCCTTCCACCTCTGACCGCCCGGGATCAGGAAGCGGCTGAAATCTTCCTCGTAGTCAATCTGAATATCGAGATGCTCCATCC
>JABMPG010000235.1 GCA_013203855.1 bacterium | reverse complement strand
GTCTTGAAAACGCGGGGCGCAGGCGGGGGTTTTCGGGCGGGGGATCGGGTTTCGAGGAGGTGTTGTTTTTCGGGGCGAGTGGGCCAAAAGAAAGGCGAAAATCAGCGCCAGAAAAAGCGGTGGGCGGCCGGATGTGTCGCCCTGGACGAAGCCTCGTTCAGGGGCGCTGGAAAATCTGGACGAGTTCGGGGCGGGACATGCGGCGTCGGGGTTTCTGGTAGGCCCAGAGAACTCCGTGGTTGTCCAGCCAGACCACGACGTTGCGGGCGGTCTGCAGAAGGCTTCCGGGGTGTGCGGAGTTGGAGAATTCGTCGAGTTCGAGAGTCCGCGCTTCGTCCGGGGGGTAGGGAGTCTGGGAACTTTCCATGACAAGGCGGCGGAGGAGGTAGGGAGCGAATAGTCCATCGTCGTCGCGCAAGATCTTCTGGGGAAGTCCGATGCGAAGTGGTTTCTCGCGCAGGAGGCGGCTTTGCTGGTAGAGGTTTTCGACGTGGCGGTTGAGGGCGCGGGCGTCGCGTTCGAGGCGGCGGGCGGTCCGGGCGAGGGTCTGGGCGACGGGGCCGTGGCCGGTTTCGTTTTCAAGCCAGGGGAGAATACGGTGGCGGACACGGTTGCGGAGGAAGGCGGGGTCCAGATTGCTGGCATCCTCGCGCCAGTCGATTCCAGCGGCGCAGGCGGCTTTGCGGATATCGTCGCGGGGCCAGTCGAGAAGGGGGCGGATGAGGTTGAGGCCGTTGAGGTCGGCGACGGGGCCGAAGGCGGCGAGGCCGGTGAGTCCGCTGCCGCGAAGGAGGCGCATGAGGAAGGTTTCGGCGAGATCGTCGCGATGATGGGCAAGAACGATGGCCTGGGCTTCGCAGCGGTGGCCCATTTCGCGCAGGGCGGCGTATCGGGCGCGTCGCAGGGCGTCCTCGAGGGAACCTTGCGAGTCGGCCCGGATTTTCTCGGGGTCGAGTTTTCGGAAGCGGAAGGGCGTGTCTAACTGTTTGGCGAGGTCGGATGCGATGCGGAGGTCGGCGTCGGCTTCCTTTCCGCGCAAGCCGTGGTGGATGTGGCCCGCAACGACCTGAGGCGACCATTCCGGACGATTTGAGGCCCTTAAGAGCCACAAAAGAGCCATGCTGTCCGCACCGCCGGACAGGGCGAGGAGGATGCGACTGCGGCCTTCGAACCAACGGGGCAGATCCTTCTGTTCCCAGAAACGGCGGGCGAAGTCGAGAGCCTCCGGCGAACTCACTTCTGGAACCTCCGGATCAGTCTTTTCAGGAGTGAGACGAGGAGATAACAGGCGCCGGCAATGACGACGATGACGGGGCCGCTGGGGAGGTCGAGAGTGTAGCTCGCTCCCAAGCCGATCGTGGTGAAGGCGATGCAGAAGACGACGGCGAGGCCCATCATCTGCCAGAGACGGCGCGAGAGGGCTCCCGCGACGGCGGCGGGGAGGGTGATGAGGGCGATGACGAGAACGATTCCGACGATTCGGACGAGGGTGACTACGGTGAGGGCGGTGAGGAAGAGCAGGAGGAGGTAGTAGAGATCCGCCTTGAGGCCCCGGAGTCGGGCAAATTCCTCGTCGAAACAGACGGCAACGAGTTGGTTGTGAAAGAGGAAGAGGAGGACGCCGACAATGACGTCGAGGCCGACGACGAGCCAGAGGTCGATCTTGGAGATGAGGAGGATATTGCCCCAGAGGTAGCTCATGGGATCGACATAACCGGGGGTGCGCGCGAGGAAGAGGAGTCCTGCAGACATGCCGACGACCCAGAGGGCCACGATCACTGAATCTTCCCGTTCCCGCGCGCGGCGGCTGACAAGTCCGATGATGAGGGCGGCGATGAGGGCGGCGACCAGGGCGCCGAGCATGGGATGGCACCAGGTCCAGCCCAGGGCGTTCTGACAGTAGAGGGCGGCTCCGATGCCTCCGAGGACGCAGTGGGAAATGGCGCCGGCGATAAAACTGATGCGGCGGGCGACGACATAGGCTCCGACAAGGCCGAAGGGGATACCGGCAAGGACTCCGACGATGAGGGCGTAACGGAGGAAACTGAGATGCGGGGCGGTAAGGGCATCAACGAAGGCCATCATCGAGGAGGTCCTTTTCGGAGTGGTGATCGTGGCGGACCATGCGTCGGTCCATACCATAAACGTCGCGGATGACCTGGCCGGTAACGTCACTGGTGGGATGGATGTGAACGGTTTTGTTCACGCAGATGACGCGTTCGACGATGTCGGAGACGAAACCGAGGTCGTGGGAGACCATGATGACGGTCATGCGCTTGTTGAGCGCGCGAATGGTGTCGACGAGGAGGGCTTCGGCTTTGGGATCGACGTTGGCCGTAGGTTCGTCGAGGAGGAGGAGTTTCGGATTGCAGGAGATGGCTCGGGCGATAAGGACGCGCTGGCGCTGTCCGCCGGAGAGGTCGGCGAAGAGGGACTGCGCCCGGTCGGCCAGGTCCATTTCACTCAGCGCCTCCCGTGCCGCTTCCCGATCTTTGGCGGAGAATCGAAGTCGGAAACCGCTGGTTCCCAAGCGGCCCATGAGCACAATGTCGAGGACGGTGACGGGAAAAAGCGGGTCATACTGGAGATGCTGGGGCATGTATCCGATGCGTCCGCGCGTCTCTCCGGGCGGAGCGTTGAAAATACGGACCCGCCCGTGGCGGGGGTGCTCGAGTCCGAGCATGATTTTGATGAGGGTGGTCTTGCCGCCGCCGTTCGGGCCGACGACGCAGACCAATTCCTGGTCCTGGACTTCGAAGGAGGCGTTTTCCAGGACAAGGCGGCCGTCATAGGAAAAGGAAACGTTTTCCATCGCAACGACGGGGCCGGGTTTGTCGGTCAAGGCTTTTCCTCCGTGTTCCCGATCTTCTGCTTTTCCAGTGCGACGCGGATTTTGGAGGCCATCTCGCGCAGGTTGGCGGCGAGATCCGGGCCGAGGGGGTCGAGGACGACCAGTTCGGCCTCAAGGGCCCGAGCGATGACGGCGGCACTCTTGCGGTCGAACTGGGGCTGGACAAAAAGAGTGCGGACGCCGAGTCTGCGAGCTTCTTCGATGACTCCGGCGACGCGGCGAGGAGTGGGGGATTTGCCTTCCAGTTCGATGGCGATTTCCTTCAGGCCGTAGGTCTCGGCGAATCGTCCGAATGCGGGGTGAAAGACGTAGAAGGAGCGGCCCTTGAATGGGGCGAGCAGGTCACCGATTTCGCGGTCCAGCTTCGCGAAGATCTCTTCTGATTTGACCAGGCGTTCATGGTAAGAGGCTTCGCCTGAAGGATCGGCTTCGGTGAGGGCTTTTTCGATGAGTCGGAGTTGCGAGGGAATCAGGGGCGGAGACAGCCAGATGTGAGGGTCCTGGGGGCCGTGTTCGTGATGGGCTTGGCCGTGTTCACCGCTGCCTTCGGGCTTCCTCCGGGAGAGATCGACGACGCGCAGGTCGGCGGAGGCTTTGGCAAGGCGTTGGACGATCTGCTTCTCGAAGGAGAGGCCGATATGGAAGAGGATACGGGACTGTCCCGCCTGGACCAGCTGTCGCGGGGAGGGCTCGAAGACATGAGGATTCTGGCCGGGAGGAACCAGCGTCAGGACGCGGACGCGTTCGCCGCCGATTCTCTCGACCAGGTTGGCGAGGGGCAAAATGGAGACGGTGACCGAGATGGGTTCGGGGGGCAGGGAAGAGCAGTCTCCGCCTGGTGCGAGGACGAAGAAGAGGGCGCTATAGAAGAAAGCCGAGAGGATTCGCTTCATGGGCTGTTCCTAAGACTCGCTGGGGCCTGAGACTTCACAGACGAGATGGACCGCTTCGCATTCGTGACACTGAACGGTGTGGTGGGTCTGGGCGAATTCCTGCCAGTGTATGCGCTGTGCCGGTGTGAGGATTCCGGTGCCTTTACACAGGGGACAGGCTCCGTCAAGGGCGGCGAGAACGGCATTGCGGATAAAGGCGGACCGGTTCTGGATTCCTCCGAGGGCCTCGGCGAGGCGATGGTCCACCTTGAATGTGATGACTTCCTGCTTGCGTAGCGGCATGGCTGTTCGTCCTCTTGGGCAGCATAGGAATATATTACTCTGTATTACCGGAGGGGGCAAGGGGAAAAGGGCGGGGATTAGCCAGCAATTGAGAGGCGGGAAGCCAAGAGGTGACTGCCGGGGGCACCGGTTCTGCGTTATGGCTGGGCGGCCCGTTGCTGAACGGTGTTGTCGAGGTATTCGACGCGGTAGTCGGTAAGGAAGGATGCTTTGACTCTCTGGAGTTCGATGAGGGACTTGGAGAAGTTGATGATGGACTGGAGGTAGCTGACCTGGGCGGTGGCGAGGTCTTCCTGGAAGTTGAGGACTTCGAAGATGGTGGCGAAGCCGACGTCGTACCGCTTGATCTGAGAGTCGAGTTTGGCTTCTTCGGCCTTGACGTTGGCGTCGAAGGCGGAGATGAGTCGGCGGTTGGTTTCGAGGGCGCGAACGGCGGTTCGGACTTCCAGCCGGATCAGTTCTTCGAGGTCGCGCAGGTGGACTTGCTGCTGGGCGACGGACTGGACGGCCTGTTCGTACCGGGCGCGGGCCTGGCGATTCTGGAGGGGATACAGGAAGTTGAGGCCGGCGTTCCAGCCGTGGTAGTTTCCACTTTCGAGGGAGTCGATGGCCTTACCGGCGGAATCCCCGAGGCCGCTTAACTGATAGCCGCCGACGGCGTTGAGCGCCGGGAGTTTCTGGTTTTCTTTAATGTTGCGGTCGATCTGGAGGATATCC
>JABMPG010000234.1 GCA_013203855.1 bacterium | reverse complement strand
CTGAAGGCGGTGGGGCGGTCGAATCTTTCGATCACGAGCCACTATCTGGGCTTTGGCGTGATGACGGGATTGACAGGAGGGGTTCTGGGAACGGCTCTGGGGCTGTGGCTGCAGTCGGTCTGGATCTCCATCTACACGCGTTTCTATAATTTACCCGATCTTCAGGCGCAGATCCGTCCGGGGATTCTGGCGATGGGTCTGTCCATCAGCGTCGGGTTTGCCTTTGTGGGAACGATCCGGGCCGTTCGCGTGGCGTCGCGGCTGGATCCTGCCGTTTCGATGAGGCCGCCTCCTCCCGAACGGGGCGGGCGGATTCTCCCCGAGCGGATCGGTTTTCTTTGGGGGCCTCTCCCGTTTCGGTGGAAGATGATTTTGCGGGCGGTGTTCCGCAACCCCTTCCGTAGCGCGGTCGGATTGCTGGCCGCGATTATTTCGACCGCGCTGGTGCTGACGTCGCTGGCGATGGTGGATTCTCTGGACTTTCTGATCCGCTACCAGTTCGAGCGGGTTTCTCATGAGGACGTGGCGGTCTCGACGCGGGATCCCGAGGCGCTGCGCAGCGCTCAGGAGCTGGCGGGACTGCCGGGCGTTTCTCTGGTCGAGGGTGAACTCGGCGTGCCCTGCGACCTGACGAACGGTCCGCGCTCGCGTCGGCTGGGCGTGATTGGTCTGAGGGAAGGGAACCGCCTGCACACGCCCCTCGACGCGGCGGGGCAGCCCGTCCGGCCACCTAAGCGAGGTCTGCTCCTTTCGCGGAAGTTGGCGGAGATTCTGGACGTTGCGCGGGGGGATGTTCTCCAGTTTCGTCCCCTCATCGGCCGGCGCGAGATGGCGGAGGCTCAGGTCGCGGGGATTGTGGAGACCTTTCTGGGCCTGGCGGCCTATGCCGATGCGGAGTATCTGGCCGGGCTTATCGGAGAGAATCAGGCGGCCAACCGGTTTTTGCTCGATACCTGGACGGAGGCGGCCTCGGAACCTCTTCTGGCGGAGCTTCGCCGTCGGCCGGCCGTGATCGGCTATTCCGAGCGGCGTCGCGATCTGCGACAGATCCGCGAGGTCTTCAGTCAGAACATGGGCGCGATGATCTCGATCATGGTGCTCTTTTCGGCCCTCATCGCCTTCGGCGCGGTTCTCAACGCCGCGCTGGTCTCGCTGAACGAGCGACGGCGCGAGGTGGGGACGTTGCGGGTTCTGGGCTATACCACTCGGCAGGTGTGGGGCATTTTTTCTGGAGAGAGCGCGGTGATCAACGGCGTGGGGATCTTCGTCGGGCTTTTCGCGGGAATTGGACTGGCCCGGCTTCTTTCGCGGGCCTACGACACCGAGCTCTACCGGTTTCCGATCCTGATTCCGCCGGAGCGTTTCTGGCAGACGGTCCTGATCATGATTGTTTTCGTCGGCGCGGCGCAGTTGTTGATTCTCTGGATGATTCGGAAGTTGGACTGGCTGGCAGTCCTGCAGGTCAAGGAGTGAATGATGCGGAAAGAGTCTCTCGTGCGGGGTGGCGCGATCCTGCTTGTTGCCGTTCTTGTCGGGTGCGGAGAAGGTCCCGAGGTGGAGGCCCTTCACCCTCGACGCGGAATCATCGAGGAGGCCTTTGAGGAACCGGGGCGGACGCGGTTGGAGAATTCCTATCCGGTGTCCATGCCGGTCAACGGTCGCATCGCCCGTATCGAGTTGGAGGCGGGCGATCGGGTGGAGGCCGGGCAGTCGCTCGTGGAAATAGACCGTGTTCCGTTCGAACAGGATCTGGCCGAGGCTCGGGCGGCCGTGGCGGAACTCGAGGCGCAAGTCGAAGTGGAAAAGGATGTCCGGCTTGAGAGCACCGCCAAGATCGGCGCCGAGGCGACCATCAGTGCCGCCCTGGAGGCACTGAACGCGATGGACTCCCAGATCGACGCTGAACAGGCGCGGGCCGATCGGACTCAGAAGGAACTGCGCCGGATCGAGGAACTCGCCCGCGAGAGGACCGTTCCGGAGAGCGAACTCGACGACGCCCGCCTGGCTGCCGAGACGGCCGTCATCGAGCTGCGCAAACAGGAGTTCTATCGTTCGGCCCTCAAGTTTACGATTGTGGCGATCCGTCTCGGGCCGAAGTCTATCGAGCAATGGTTGGCTCGCAAGGACCTGACGGTCGCGGTCACGGCCCAGCAATTGCTCCAAGCCCGAGCCCGGCTGGTCCGGGCCGAGCACCAGAACCAGCTCGCCCGCGTGATTTCTCCGATCGACGGCACGGTTCTGGAGCGCTATGAACGGGGGGACAGCGTTCTGAGCGCGGGACAGGCCCTGCTGCTTCTGGGAAATCTGAACCAGATGGAGGTGATCGTCGATACACTGACACGGTACGCCCTTCGCCTTCAGCCGGGAACGGCGGTCGAACTCGAGTCGGCTCCGCTGAGGATCGAGGGAAGGGTCAAGCGTGTCGAGCCGGCGGGATTCACGAAACTGTCTTCGCTGGGGGTTGAGCAACAGCGGGTGAATGTCATCGTTTCGATGGGTGAGCGGCCCGCAAACCTTGGCGTTGGCTACCGTCTGCGCGCCCATTTTATCACGTCCCGAAAGGAAGACGCGCTGATCGTTCCCCGCTACAGCGTTCTGCAAGCGCCGGACCAGACCTATTACGTTTTCAAGATCGGAGAGGGGAAACTGGTCCGCCAGCCCGTGCGGCTCGGGCTTCAGGGCGACTTGGCGCTGGAGATCGCGGAAGGGCTCGAAGCGGAAGATGAAATCGTCGCCCGGCCTGACGCGACGATGGCGGAGGGGGAAAGCGTGTCGGTGGCGCGGTCAGACGAGAGGTAGCCTATAGATTTTCGTTCTGAAAACCCATTTCACCGACGCGAACCGTCACGGTTTCAGGCGTCGGCAACCCGATAAGTTGGGCGGGGCGGGTTGAAGCGAGTTCCCAGGCGGTTTCGAAGGGGATGGCGCAGTGCTTCGAGACGTTGAGCACGGCCATATCGAGCGTGAGGGCCGAGCCAGCCAGATTGGGCTCGCCGGGGTGGTACACCCTGAGTTCGGGCGTGACGATGGTGAGTTTTTCGCCGAACTCATAGCGTCCCGGCCCGACCTCGGCGGCGGCGATGGCGTCGGTGACGAGGACGGACCGCTCGAGGCCTTTCGCCCGGAGGAAATTCTTGAGCGTGGGAAAGGGCATGTGG
>JABMPG010000233.1 GCA_013203855.1 bacterium | reverse complement strand
GTGCTGGTCACCTGCCGGATGACCTATTTGTATCACGGGGCGGCCGACGTCATCGGGCGCGTCAAGCGCCGCTGGCCCAATACCCCCGTGGCCCTGGGCGGCACCTACGCAAGCCTCTGCCCGGACCATGCCCGGAAACACACCCAAGCGGACGAGATCTTCGACAACCGGAACCCTCTCACGGCCTCGGAGTGGCTCTCCCGCCACCTCTCATCCGGGCCTGTCCCTACCCTTCCGGAAAACCTGAGCAACTGGCCCCGCCCCGCCGTCGACCTCTGCCACTCCCGACAGACCCTCCCCCTCCTCACGTCCCTCGGCTGTCCCTTCCGATGCTCCTATTGCGCGTCAAGCCGCCTGGCCCCATCCTATCAACGCCGCACGGCCGAAGACCTCTTCGAAGAGTTTTTCGAACACGCCCTGCGCTCCCAGACCACCGATTTCGCCTTCTATGACGACGCCCTCCTCGTCGATGCCGACCGCTACATCCAGCCCTTCTTCGAGCTCGTCATCGCCGAGAACCTTCCATGCCGGTTCCACACGCCCAACGGGCTCCACTACACCCTCATCACTCCCGGCCTTGCCCACACCATGCGCCAGGCCGGCGTCACCACCATCCGCCTCAGTCTCGAGACAGTAAGCCCAAAGAACCTCGCCGCCTGGAACCGATCAGGAGACAAAGACGTTTTTCGCCGCTCCGTCACGTCCCTTCTCGAAGCCGGTTACGCCCGCGAGGAAATCGGCGCCTACGTCCTCGCCGGAATGCCGGGCCAGACGGTCGACGAGGTCCGCCGCTCCATCGACCTCGCCCACGAGGCCGGGGCGACGCCCAAGGTAAACGAGTACTCCCCCATCCCCGGCACGACAGAATGGCCCCGTTCCCTTGCCCTGTCCGGCCCGGAAATCGAAGCCGAACCCCTCTGGCAGAACAACAGTCTCTATCATACCCGAGGAGAGATCTTCGACGTGCCCACTCTTCAGACCCTCAAGGCTCTATCCCACCAGACGCCGTAAGTGGATCGACCTCGCCCGTGGACAACAACACTGTCCTCGCGGATGGATGACTCAGACGTCGATTCAGATCCAGAAGGTTCCCGTACGACGAGGGAGAGATGACCGCTGGCTCCAGGCTCACTTCGTGAACGAGCCACAGACTTCCCGCCCGGCCTTCCGTTCCCGATTCGACAACCCGCACTCGGACACTGCCGTCGCTCCCCGGCGCGTTCCACCGGATCCGACCGGGAGCCAGAAGGACATCCTGAAACTCCAAGGGCAGCAGCACCGTCGTGCTCACCCGGCCATTACGCTCGCCCGCCCAGTACAGCGGATTCGTCCGTTCGTCGGCCCGAAGACCGAAAAGGTTGTACAGCGAGTCAGGCAGGCTGAAATAAACATAGCCGTCGTTCCGAACCGCCAAACGCTCGACCCGCACGGTGAAATTCTCCACGCCGGGATAGGCGGAAAAATCCGTCTCTAGATCGCTCACCGCCGAAGCCGACTGTGAAACCGCAGCCACGGCCTCCTGATAATACCGATTCCGTTCCTCGGGAGGCATCTCGGCAAACTGTCGGTTCTTCGCGCCGAAGTCCATCCCGAAATAGAACCGCGACCGCGTGATCAACGCGTCCCCATTCGATTCCAGTGCCACCTCATACCGCGTCTCGGACCGCTCGCCCATCTCGGCCAGAGCAGCGATCTCGATCAGTTGCGGCTTGCCCGAAAGCAGCAGACCCGGCCGACCGTCATGAGGCGTCGCGCCCAGGGCAGCGTACTGATCCGTGTCGTTCAGATAGACTTTTCCATCCGTTATAGAAACCCGGACCAGAACCGAATCGAAAACCGCCAGGGCCGGCCACTGAAGCAGAACCTTCGCCAGATCGTCGACCTTCGGCGCCCAAGAGCCAAGGACAAAATCCGGAGCGAACCCGGCGCCCTCAAGCAACGCATAGAGCAAAACCGCACGATCGGCTGAATTGCCGTACCTGTCGGTCAGCGTGCGATCCGCGGACGTGATCGTCGACAGGGGCAGCTCGTTCAGACTCGGTCCGGCCGAACGGATGTTCGTCGCCATGAAGTCCCGAATCGCGATGATCTTATCCTGCGGGGAATCCAAACCGTCGATTATCTCAGCCGCCCGGCCACGGACCTGCGCCTGATCCCGCACCGCCTTTTCCAGGGCATCGCTGACTTCTTTTCCATAGTCCGCCCAGGTGCCAGTCGTCGCAAACAAAGTCGGATTGAAGCACCACCACGGAGGTAGTTGGTCCTCTGAGCGGACCGGTTTTTGATTCTCCGCCGTCCAGGAATAGTTCGCGCCACCATTCCGCTTTTCCTCAGTGAATCCGACCTCATCTCCCGCGTCCGTCATCTTCAGCGGCACGATTCCCTCCGCGCCGTCGTTCTCCCAGAAACGCAGATCGACCGTATCCGGCGCTGAGATCCTCACCGTCCGGCGCGTAATCGGGTCCTCGCCCCGGAAAGAATACCGAATGCCATAGAAAGGCCGATCACGCGCCTCTCGGACCAGCGCATATTCGATGACGCTGCCGATCTCGACACTCGGGAAACTCGCCACCAGCGTCCGCCCCGCCGGATAGCGCGGCGCCGAGCCGACCCACGGCGCATCCAGAATGTTCATCTCCTGTGAGCTGATCTGCTTCACCACCCCGTTCGTCGTGACGAACCCCTGATCGAGCCGGACGGTCTCCCACACCGGGTTGAAATCCACTTTCAGTTCAGAGTGATCCTTCTTCCCGTTGTAGGTCAGAATCTCCTTCCGAACCGTGTGCGTGGTGATCCAGTTGCGATCGTCCTTCAATGCGTACTCAAGCGTGTCGTCCAGGTAACGGATATCCGCGGCGGGTTCGTCGACTACCGAAGCCACCGCGGCACTCCGCACCGGCTTCTTCGCCGCCTTCGAGCCATCTTCCAGAATAGGCATCTTGCGCCCGTTGTATTCAATGTCCTTGAGATACTCTTTAAGTTCGAGGTATTGGCTCGGGGCAAATTCCACCTCAGTGATCTTGAATTCATTCCGTTCGTGGAGCATCTGTCCCTGTTGGGACAGACTCCTTTCCCAGACCATCTGATCGTTCCGCAGAACGGGGTATTCCGGCAAGGCCACGACCTTGCCCAGAGACGGATCCAGAGACAGATCCAGCGTTTCCCGAACACCGCACGCCACGTCCGTCACGAGAGGATACTCCCGCTTCTCCAGGCCTGTCTTGCCCAGCACGAAATTCACGATTCCCACACGATTCCCGACACGCGGAACGGGCAGCATGGCCGCCTCTTCTCCGGCGATCAGAACGTCTGTCGCGCGGTAACGCATCGTCAGCGTCAAAGGAACAGTTGTGTCCTGCATATCGGCGGGCTCCACGTCCAGCCCGCTCAAAGTTCCCCCCGCCACGATACGTTTGAGCACACCTTCCATATACCGCCGTCGCTCCTCGGGCCGGCTTCGCGAGAAGAAACCGCGATAGGCGTTGTCGTTGATCCCCATGAAGCGGAGAACGCTCTCCCCCTCCAGAACACCCGCCGCATTCACCGACGCCTTCGTCTCGATCAGCATCATGTTTTCCTCGGCCGGCACAGTATCCGAGATCCGAAGCGGATCCCCTTCCGGCTTCGCCACAAGATAGCTCTTGTTGGATAGATATGCCGGAAACAGTTCCTTGGTATTCTCGTCCGTCGAGTCCATTAGAATATAACTTCCATCCTCATTTTCAACCGCCGACACGGCATGGTTGAAATAGGGCTGTGGAACCTCTTCATCTTTCTTCGGTCCGACATGAATAATCACGGGATAGGCTTTGTACCCGGCCGTTCGCAACATCGCCACCAGAAGCGCAGCCTTGTCCCGACAGACGCCATGACGATTCTCGAAAGTCATGGCCACGTCATGCGGCTCATAGCCCGGCGCCTCGGCCTCCACCGTGATCCCCATGTACCGCACGTCCTGAGAAACCCACTGAAAAATTCGGCTGATCTTCTCGATCCGGTCCTCGGCCCCGGCGATCAGTTCCTCGACCTTCGCCTCGATATCCGGCGTCACCTTGAAATGCGGCTCCGACAGATTCCAGTACCATTTCGAAATACTCTCCCAGTCGGGGATCGTGCTCACCAGAAGACGCTGCACCACCGTGTGCAGAGCCGGCATATCCGGTTCGTCGTACATCCTGGCAACGTCCCGGACCTCCCAACGATACACGATTCGATCGCCCCTCTTCTCTTGGGAGTGGGACACGGTTCCCGGAATCTCGGACTTCAACGCGATGCTCTGCAGCGGCCGCGATTTCGGCGCGTGAACTTCGTAAAGATAGTGCTTGATAGGACTCGTGTACTCGAACACCTGGTAATCGCTCCAGGTATCCGGCACGCGCGGCTTCACAGTCTCCCGAAAAGCCACATACCGGACCATGTCACCCACTTCGAGATTGGGCACCCCCACTTGGAGAATCTTCTGATTCGGATTGTAGATGTTCGAGCCCATCTGCGAAGGATCAACCATCACGCGGCTCTGGTTTTCCACATCGACCGGGTGAGTCCGACCATCCGGCTTGATCACTTGAAGAAGTCTGATTTCGCTGGTGCTGTAGGGAAGGGTGAAGTACTGAGACAGACTTTGATTGTCCTTCCTGCCCTTTTCGGTCAAGACCTTGACAAAAGTATCGTCCCACGAAACAGACGTGCCGTCCGGTTCGTAGATCTCGAGGATGTAGTCATCCACCAGCACGTCATCGGCGTTCGGATAAACATCGGCAGTGATCCCGGCCGCCGCCTTCAGGACTTTCTCGACGTCGAGAAGCCCCTCGCTGTAATCGGGTGTTTGGGCGGACAGCACGGTGGCCGTCAGCAAAACCAGAAATGTCAGGACCATACCAATAAGACAGCGACTGCCGAAGTGTCGGTACACGGGTGGAGCCTTTCTTTCCAGACTGAAGATCGCGCCAGACAAACAGGGAACTGTTAAGACGTGACGAGAATAACACAGGAAGGGGAACATCGCCACAGCGCGGACATCCACAGGGGCTAAGGGGGTGCATCTCAGGTATTTGAGGGGTCAGGCAGTTCTTTGGCTCTCCCAGTGGGAATCCCACTCTTCGTTGAAATCGGCCACGCGCAGGGCGAGGACGTCTTTGATC
>JABMPG010000232.1 GCA_013203855.1 bacterium | reverse complement strand
GATGAGCTTGTTGTCGCCGCAGATCAGTTTGTTTGTCCAGCCCTTGAGTTGGCGTCCCCGCTCGTCAAACATGTCGAGCGCGAGGCTTGTGTCTTCGGGCCTCTCGGCGCGCGGCTCGTCCACCTGCTCGATCACCTGAAACGGCAGGACGATATTGCAGACCTCGCCGGTCTTGCCATTCCAGACCAGTTCCACCTCCCGCTTCTCCTCAAACAGCAGGAACCGGTACTTGTCCGGGAGCGCTCTGTCCGCCTCGATAAAACGGATGATCTCCTGCTGTTCCTGCTCGGTCAGTCGTGGCATAGTGATCTGTCCTTCGCGGTGTTCCTATCCGGTTTCGGGCTGAAGCGGGGCTGGCGGGCAGTGACAGCGGATCGAATCCCCGAGTGTGCCGGGAAGGGGGCGGATCGAAACCGCCTGCCCGTTGTTCTTGCTGAATTCTCTGATGTCGATGAGGGAGAAGGATTCCCGGAGGAAGTCACGTCCGATGGTTGGAGCCGGACACCCCTCCCCAATCTGCTTAGCCTGTTGAAGTTGTGCCGGTAGAAACCGGCAAAGTCAATTCCTTTCTCTCAGAGAGCGGTTTGGGACTGTCAGTGCGAGCAGGGAAGGATATCGCTCCTTCATACGGTCCGACAGCCAACCTAGGGACACCTGCCCGCTGGTCCCGTTCCAATCGACTCCCGGTATTATATCGCCCCGAATGGCCTGTTCCCGGATGATTCGTCGCGCCAGGAGCACCTCTCTTGCCAGTTCGCGCAATCGTTCGGGCGTGATGCCCACCATCCCCGACGCTCTCTCACAGCGAGACGGGACCTGGGGCGTTCCTTGGCGATTCAGGAAGGCTTGGGCCGCGTAGTAGCAGGGCGGATCATCTAAATGCACCTGAGCACCCTCCCGGCGGAAGCCGACCGGGACCAGCAAGTCCCGCAATGCGTTCCGTATCTCCAATCGCGCCTGACGCGGGGTTAGTGTGGGCATATCATTCTTTCTCCGGCCTGAAGTGGGGTCTGTTGCTCGCCCCCCGCTGTATGCTGGATTTGAGGTATTACAATCGGGCTGATTCCCGCCCTGGAGTCGCCCTTCTTTCCCTTGCCGGTGCCCGAAGTCGCGCCGCGTCCTTCTCGATCCCCCGGACAAACTGCCGGAGCAGGCTTTCCAGTCGTCGCGCCGCCCCCGTGGTATCCTCAGATCGGAATGGGAAGATGGGGATTTCCTTGCTACGAACACGAGGGTTTTAACTCCCTAGGACTGGTAAATATATATACTCTTCAGAGAGTGAACAACCGCGCGTCATGTTTTCCCACCGGCGTAAACGTTTCCTGTCATGTCACTTACCCGTTATCCCAGCTTCAGCCAGTGAAGAACCGATTGTGCCCGTCGTCTCCGGTATCTTTTCAGCCACTGTAGTCGAGTTCTTCAGATTCTGAAGTTGCGGTCTGCGGGGTTTGGCGAGGGCTTTGGCAAGATTCTGTCGGTTGCGTTTCCAGCGGCCTGTCTTGATGCAGTGCTGCCTGTCCAGCCTTGCCTGCTCTTTTGCGTCGGGCTTGTACGTTCGCCATTTCAGCCGGAGCCGGAATCTGTTGGCATTCATGGGCAGGCCGCCCCGACTATCCGGGCCACGTTCGATCACGCCGTACTTCTCAATCTTTTTCAGCGCCTGACTGACGGTGCCCGTCGCGGCGGAAAACTGCGAGAAAGGCGCGGTGAACTCGTCGGCGAGTTGGCTTCTGGTCTGCCGGGACCACTCCGCCCATAGCTCGATCAGGACGGTTCGCTCGCCATGGCTCAGCAGGTACCAGACGGGCGACGTGAACAGCTCGGAGGGTATGGCGACGAACTTTTTGAAGGGTAGGTTGTTCTTCTGCCTGTTCTTGCACATTTGCGCTTCGCTCCTTCTGTCTCAGGATTATCTGCTATCTTTTGTCGCGAAAATCACGGATTTTGCCCAAGCCAACCCGGTCTGGAATTCCTGGGAGTTGACGGTCACTCCTTTTTCCCGATGTTCTGCCAGTACCTTGGACGCATGACCGTTCGAATCGTCGAACAGCAATGCGATTCGCCGGCCGGAGGGCTCCGCTGTGAGAAATCGGCAACCGACTCCGCGAAGGACCGCGGCTTCCTCAAAGGTCAGGGCTCTACATGTTCTCATTAGAGCGTTTCTCAGAAGTATGTAGCGATTGCGACTGCATGAACAAACTCGATTCCCTGACAGAAAAATCTAGATTTTTGAGAGCTC
>JABMPG010000231.1 GCA_013203855.1 bacterium | reverse complement strand
CTTCCACCATGTCCTTCGCGAGATGACCCAGTACCGAATCGATGGTCGGGAGGAGTACGCCCGAGGGCAATGGCTGGCCATCCGCGATTTTTTCGCAGGCGTGAGGGGGAAATCGCCTCACGCCTTTGGCCCCGCTTCGCTCACGGCGGAGCAGGAAGATTCACAATCAAAGACGATTCCAGCCCACAAGAAGAAGATCCTCGTCTGGTCGGAGTCCACCGATAGGAAAACCCTGGATCTGGCCCGCCAACTCGAACATCGGTTTCCACTGCATACTGTCGACATCCTTGTCCCCATCGAGATCCAGGAATCTCTGGATTTCGAATCGGACAGACTGATCCGCAAGCCCGCCCGCCGCTTCTATAACCGCGCCCGTCTCGCAGCATGGGCGCTCCGGCGATATGACACAATCGCCCGCCACGAAGCCCGCACACGACTGGCCTTTGAGTATCTCCTCCCTGTCCTCATCTGGTATTCGGAAAACGGCAAGATTCGGATTCAGAATATCGGCCCAAGCAAACGTTTCGCCATTTTCCTGAGCCGGTTGTGGATCAGTCCCGCTGCTGTCTTTCTATGCTTGCGAGCCCTGCTCAAACCGAGACCGAGAGTTGATTACTTCACCTGGTCGAACGGATCCGACCACCCCCACCGCACTGCCGGAGCAAAGGGATGACGTCGGAATTCCATGCGGATAGACTGCCAGCGGTAAGCATTGTGATACCGGCGCGAAACTCGGCGCTCTGGATCGTTGGCTGCCTTCGATCGGTGCAGTGCCAGACCTATCCGGCGGAAAAGGTCCAGGTGGTTGTCGTTGACAACGCTTCCGAGGATGACACCGCAAAGATAGCAGGCGAAATGGGATATGATGTCGTCGCGTGCGAGAAGCCAGGCGCATCGGCCGCCAGAAACCTCGGACTTGCCCACGCCACGGCTCCGATCATCGTGTTTCTCGACAGCGATGCCGAAGCGGAAACCGATTGGCTGGAAAGACTCATTCAGGCGTTCGATAGCGCGGAAGTTACAGCCGTGGGAGGAAGGATCGAGCCCTACCGTCTTGAGACAGGCGCGGAGTGGCATGCCACGCTCTGCCATATGCTGGATCAAGAACGGCATCTGGCCGGTGAACTCCCCCACATGCTCCCTTTCCTGGCAACCGCCAACGCCGCTTACCGTGCCGCGGCCTTGCGCGAAGTGGGCGGCTTCGACGAGAATCTCAGCGTCTGTGAGGACGCCGATCTCGCGTGGCGCATCCAGTGGAACGGCGGACAACTTGCATACGCCGAGGAGGCAGTGGTAAAACATCACCATCGCTCGGACCGTTCCGCTTACCTTCGCCAAGTGTACAGCTACGGGCAGGGAACCGTCCGTCTTTTCGCCAAGCACCGGAAGCGACTAGGGCTCACGCACTGGATCGCGGTTCAGCACTTGGCCCATTTGGCCATGAGTCTGGCCGCTCTGCCGTTCGCGCCATTCAAGAGTGGAAAGAGAATCTGGAAAGTCATGCCCTTCTATGACGTGGCAACCGATCTCTGCTGGATAGCCGGTCGCATTCGAGAAGCGATTCGTCTTCATGTGTTGGTTCTGTGAAAGGGCCCCTTTCATTGGTCAATAGATTCCCTTCCGTCACCGCCGCCATCGTCAACTACAACGGCCGCCACCTGCTGGAGACCTGCTTTCGCACCTTGACCACGCAAGAAGGAATCCGGCTGGAAATCCTCTTCATCGACAATGCTTCGACCGACGAGTCGGTGGCGTATGTCCGCGAGACCTGGCCCCAGGCGCGCGTCATCGCCAACGAGAAGAATCTCGGCTATTCCGGCGCGCTCAACCAAGCCGTCGATCTCATGAGTGGCGATTACCTCCTCGCCCTGAACACCGACATCCACCTCACGCCACGCTTCGCCGCCGAACTCGCCTCCTGCATCGAGAGGCACCGTAGCGAAGGTTGCGGCTACGCCCAGGGCAAGATCCTCTTCATGTCCGAGACCGAGGAGAAGACCGACCGGTTCTATTCGACGGGCCACCTCATTCCGCTGAACCGTCTTGTCTATAATCGCGGCTCGGGCCAGCGCGATCAGGGCCAGTTCGACCGCGAGGAGCGGGTGCCGGGGGCGAACTGCGCGTGCCTGCTGATGGCGCGGGATCTGCTGGAGGATCTCCGCACCGAGCTCGGCGTCTTCGACCCCCTCTTTCCCATGTACGGGGGCGACGTGGACTTCGACTGGGTGGCCAACTGCCGGGGATGGAAGCCCTGGTATTGCCCCACCGCGCTCGCCTATCACATCGGCGAGGCGTCCAGCCACGTTTCGAAAAAGGGCTTCAACGCCGCCTTCTTCAACAACCGTTTTCTCATCATGGTCAAGAACGACCGCGTCGCCGACGTTCTGCGCGACCTGCCCCGGATTCTCAAGCGCAACATCCAGGACTACATCGGCATCTGCCGGGTCAACCCACGCCTCGTCTGGGCGATTCCCCTCGACCTCCTCAAACATCTCCCCGCCGCCTGGCGAAGTCGCCGAATCACCCGCCACCTCCGCCAGCCCTGCGCGATCGAGCCGAGGAAGTGGATGAGAATCCTCCCAGCAACTGCAACAGCAAGCGGAGTAAAGAGAACGGAATCTATGCTGACTTTCTGGAAAAACCAGTACCCCGACCTCGACTCCCTGAATGACACGGTCCAAGAGTCTCCCCGGCACCTCTGGATCGAGCCGACCAGTCGCTGCAATACGCGCTGTCGGCACTGCGCCCATTTCCACAGTCAGTTCGGGGTGGATATGAGCCATGGCCTCTTCGAAAAAGGTAAGCCTTTAGCCATCTCAGGCTACTACGCTTGATGGATATCACAACCCTCCCCGATGAGGAAGTAGAATGTATCTCCGCAAGCATCTTTCTTGCGCGCTCGATGGAAGCGTTGCG
>JABMPG010000230.1 GCA_013203855.1 bacterium | reverse complement strand
GAAGCCTTTGAGTCCGGCGGCCTGGATGATGCCGATGAAGGTTTCGTCGAGGATGGTGTTGCCTTTTCGGGTGGAGCCGTCGGGGTTGGCGCCGTCCTTGGTGGTGCGGGTGACGGCTTGGGAGTCCATGACTTCGGGGAGGGTGAGGGTGTTGCCGGTCTGGGGGTCGCGATACCAGGGCTCGACGGTGACGAAGAGGGTGAGTCCGGCGGCGGTGTCGCGGAATTCCTTGTCGAGGATTTTCCAGCCGTAGCCGTAGCCGCAGGGGCCGAAGGCGGCGGTGAGTATCTGGTGTTTGTGGGTGGACTTGACAACGGATCGGGACCATCCGCCCTGGGAGACGTTCTTGACGTACCGGTGATTGGTGCGGGCAAGGGCGTGGAAGATGTCGAGGTTGGTGTTGGGTTCCGGTGTCATGCTGTGATCCTTTCGATCGTGATAGGACAGAGGGGAATCTCGCCGGTGGGGTTGAGCCGGGCGCGGGTGATTTCGATGTCCCGGGGGTTCAGGTCGATGCCTATGTATGATCGGCCGTGCTCGATGGCCACCAGGCCGGTTGTGCCCGTGCCATTGAAGGGGTCGATAACGATGTCGCCTGGGGCCGAACCGGCGAGAATGCAGGGGCGGACAAGTTCGGGTGGGTAGGTAGAATAGTGGGCTTCCTTGCAACCGCGCGTGGCAATGCTCCAGACGGCTCGGCGGTTGCGGGTGGGGCCACAGCCGACGTTGCTCATGTCGCGCCCCTCGCGATTAGCGGGGCTTGAGTGGTTGGAACCTTGCCCGCGAAGCGCGGTTCTCCCGGTTCGGCCGTTGCGGTGGATGGTGCCGTGGGCGCCGGGGCTCGTGTCCCAACCCGACGGGGCCGGGTAACGCATGTGGCGAAACGTCCTCGCTATCGTCTGATTGCCTGGGCCTCCGTCCGACCATTTGTGTTTACTACTCCGTCCCCGCTCGTAGCGGGCGGATGTGTCGGGCTTTGTGGGTTCAGCGATGGCTCCGGCGTCGTAGTAATAACGGGAGTTCTTACTGAGCAAGAACAGGTACTCGTGATCCTTCGTCGGGCGGTCCTTCACGGACTCGGGGCCGGCGTTGGGTTTGTGCCAGATGATGTCTGTGCGGAGCGTCCAGCCGTTTTTTTCGAGAGCGGACGTGAAATCCCAGAGGCGGAGGCGCTTTTCGACCATTGCAACCATTTCCCAGTCCTGGGCCGCGCGCGCTCCGGCGAGCCAATCGGCCCACTGGCGAATAGTCGCACAGGGGATGACAGCGCTGCCTTGGAGCGCAAAGGCGAGCCGCCAGGGGATACCCACCATGTCCTTGTGCTTGAGGACGGGGTGGCGTTGGTATTTTTTCCGGAGGCTGTTCGTTTTGCGATACTCAATAGCGGCGCACTGAGAGCCCTCAAGGGTTGATCGGCCAATGGAACCGTTGGCCCTGGACCAGTAGGAGTCTCCGAGATTGAGCCAGAGAGTGCCCGTCGGCTTGAGGACGCGGCGAACTTCGGCAAAAACGCGCGATAGAACGTCCACGTACTCCTCTGGCGTTGCCTCTTGGCCGATCTGGCCGGCCACGTCGTAGTCCCGAAGTCCCCAGTAAGGCGGGGAGGTAACGCAGGTCTGCGCAATCTCGTCGGGGAGCGAGCGGAGTACGGCGAGGGCGTCCCCTTGGTGGAGGGTACAGGTCATGGGGTGGTCCTTTGGATGAAGTTTCGGAGGGCGCGCCGGGAGATTGCGCGCAGGCGGGGCCAGGTCTGGAGGCCGCAGGCGCAGAGGCCGAGGTCGAGGAGCCAGAGGAGGAAGCGGATCTCGAGAAGCAGGAGCTGGTAGGTGATGCGCTGGAGGCGGTTCATGCGGGTGTCTCCACATCGAACAGGCCGAGGCGACCCTTGACGGGAAAGGGAATGGTGTCCTGGACGTCTTGAAGCACCCAGGCGAAGAGGCTGGGGTGCGCCGTGCAGAGTGCGCCGGATTCGTCGGTGGGGCGCATGGGGCGGCAATCGACGAGGCGGGCTCGGGCGATGGCGTTGCCACGATGGGTTTCGCAGAAGTCCCAGAGGTCGGAAATCGGGTAGTCCATGGCGCCCGCGACGTGGGCTATTGCCTCTTCGTCGATGGTCTTTGCGGCGCAGATCAGCAGGGGCCCGCGATACGCGGTGTACCAGGTTCGGGTTTCGATGGCCTTTTTCTTGAGCCAGATCGCGGTGGCCCAGGGCTCTCGGATGGACAAGGCCTTCATGGCGTGGTCCTTTCGGTGAGTTGGACGTCATGGAGGAAGGCGAGCAGTTCGGGCGTCCAGGGATTGATCCCCCAGGGGGCAGTGGCTTTGTTGTCGATGTAGAGGTCGGCGGAGATCTTGCGGGGGTTTCCCCCGTAGAGGTTGATGCGCTCGGGGACGTTCTGGTTGACGAACGCCTGACCAGGCCACGCCATGATGTCAAGGCCCCAGCGCCGCAGCGCGGCGATTGCCACAATTTGGGGGTGGCCCATCCGGCATGTGTCGAGGATGAGGTAGTGGCCGCCTGCGAGAACCCTCAGCGCGAAGTCGATCATTTCCTGGTCGGGTTCGCCGGCGTTGGGGTAGGGGTCAGTCCCTCGGCCGCCTGGGCCGTGGGCGAGGGTTCCGTCGTAGTCGATGGCGACAATGAGGCGCTGTGTGAGGGTGTCGTTCATGCGTCGGATTCCGTTTCGTTTTGGGTGCGGGGAGGGGCACAATTCGATTCCCTCGGTTTTCCAAGAAGGCTCGGGTTTGTCCCTGTGGCTTACGGGGCGGATGTGAAATTCGTGTTCTTCGCCGCATTCGGGAGGGCATGGGGTCTTGTAGCCGGGGCAACAGAGACGGGGAGGGCCACTACAGTCCATTAGGGTCGAGAGGTCACAGCCGCATTCATCGCCATACAGACCGTCGTAGCCGTGTTCTGAGAGATAGTTGGACACAATCTCCAGGACGGTGAGGGGCTTCTCTTCTGGTGCGCGTAGTTCAGCGTTGAGTTGGGCTCGGAGGGCGAGGGCCTGGGATCTGGTGATGTGATGGCACTCAATATCGGGATCATCCTCGCAGGGTTGGTAGATGGGCACATAGAGTTTGACGGAGTTTCCCTCGGGTTCGGCGGTGTAGTAGCGTTCACGATTTTGGCGTTCAGGCATGATCTATTTCTCCTGGGAGGCGCAGGGTCTGGGGGATTTGGCGGATGAAGAGGTCGCCTGGGATGGCCGGCGGGGTGAGGCCGGGACCGACCTTCGTAGCCATTTGTTTCATGAAGAACGGGATCTCAAGAACCGCGCAGTCGTCGCGGATGGCTCGCGCCCAATCGGGCTCCATGTCGCGCGGCGCCTGGGCCTTTTCTCCGCCGAGGACAACCCAGTCGGGGGCCGTAGTTTCCTGGGTGGCGTGGTAGAGGTCCACGGGCTCGAGAAGGGGTTCGAGGGAGAGCCAGGTGTGCCAGCCCATAAGAGAGAGGCGAGACAGAGTTTCAAGGGCGCGGTTGAGTTCGTCTTGGGTGCAGGCGGTGAGGCCGAGGGCAATGTGAGGAGGGGGAACAGTGTCGAGGAACAAGAGATCCAGAATGTACTTTCCCATATTCGTGAACCGCTTGGAGAGGAAGAGGAAGCGGTGGCGAGTACTAGCCAGTGCGGCGTTGAACACGCGGTTTCGCCACGGGTTAAGAACGTCGTCATGCCAGAGGTCGCCCATGTCAGAAACGAGATACCGGGTTGGCCTACGGCGGAGAGCGGGCTGGTTCAGGCGGTCCTCGTGCATGGTGGCGCGGAAGGGATCGTCGGCGCGATAGCCGCAGCGGCCGCGAAGGCGCTTCGCCATGCGCTCGGCAAAGCAGTTGTCGCAGCCCCGGGAGATCTTAGGGCCGGGGCAGCCGGTGACGGGGTTCCAGGTCGCGGTGACGTAGGCGATCTTGTGGGGGATGGGGCTCATGTTCGGGATTCTCCTGGCTCGGGGGATTGGGTTCGTTGGGCTCGGCGCGGAGCCCAGGGATGGGCCTCCCAAGGGCCTCGCGGAGTTTGTCTTCGGCCTCTCTGTGGGGGCAGTATTCGCAATCAGTATCGGGACAATCGTGGATGCACCCGCCGGCGCTTTGGGTGTCGAGTTCCATGGACAGCAGGGCCGCCTCACAGGTGTTGCGCAGTCGGGAGATCTCCGTGTCTCGGTCGGTGGCGGTTTCGGTGTTGGTCATTGGGTGGGCCTCGTGATGGCGCTTGGGTTGACGAGGGTGGCGCGTTTTCGGTCCCGGGTCTGGATGCGGTAGCGGGCACCGGCGCGGCCCAGGATGGTCCCGAGGCGCTGGCCGGCGCGGGTGGGATGCCAGAACCAGACAAGGGTTCCTGTGGGATAGGTGGTCATTGGCTTATCTCGCTCCGATCACTTGATGGCCGGCGCGGTGTTGGGCTCGGGCCGAGGCGAGGGGGTCTTCGTCAAATTGGGCTCGGCAGGAAAGGGGAGGCCAAAAAAAGGCGTCGACGAGGTAAGTGGGGATTTTGAGGGCCTTTCGGATACGCTCGAAGCGGCGGCGCTGGATCCGGACGGGCGCGTCGTCGGACGCGGATTCAATCTCGAGGATGCGGAGTTCGCGGGGGACGCGGTTGGCGTCAAGGTAGCCGGCGGCTCGGGCGATGTCGGCGCGGGAAAGGTCGAGGGACTGGCGGCGCCATTTGAGGTTGGCGGCCATGTTGGAGCGGACTTCGAAGGAGCGGGGATGGAGGTAGGTGAACATGATTTGTCCTTTTGATCGGCGG
>JABMPG010000229.1 GCA_013203855.1 bacterium | reverse complement strand
CCCGCCCCCCCCCCCCCCCACAATCCGTGAAAATAGAGAAGCCCGCCGCAACCACGGCGGGCTTCTTTCTGCATGAATCAACTCCGCCCCTAATCCTCCCGGATAAAACGGTCCTTCTCAAAATACACAGCCCGTTTGACAAAACGATTCTGCCAATAGAACCAAATGTTCCGGCTCAGGCTCTGGGTCTGATGCTCGGGCGGATACCCATAGGTCACAACAACCGCTTCCTTACGGATCCCCGGCTCGGCACGAGCCTGCCGGACGCTCTCCATTTCGGCCCGAGAAAACCCCAACGTCAACGCCGCAAAATCCTTGGACATAAAGAGACGATCAACGAACCGACCGAAATTCAGGGGACCATGGTATTTCGGGTCGAAATGGATCGTATACGTCCCGCCATCGCCGGTCGTAAACGTGACCGTCTGAAGCCGCCGCCGGGAAAGGCCTGCCCTGACACTCGTGACCGCAGTGCCGGCCGGAATGATCCCGCCAACCTGATAGTTGACGCTGTACAGATCGGTCGGCTTCTCGTACCACAGATTATAGGAAGTGTACAGGGGCCCTGCCGCCACCTCGGCCTTCGAGACCGGCACGGGTGCCGGCTGAGGTGACCGGGTGCAGGACGTCCACACAGTCAGCAACACCACCGACAACAGGAAGGGGAAAAACTTTCGCGTTCGCATCGGGAGACTCCTTTTCTTGGACAGGTTTTGCCTACACCACTCTCTGATTCTATCCATTATCCAGAACGTGAAGGATTCGTGTCAAGCACGTTCCTGCCACTTCTCTTCATATCACTCTCGCGAAGTCAGAAGGAGACAGAAACCACGAGCCAGACAGACTCCAGCGAAGTCATTCTGAGCAGGATACCCGCTGAAATCAAAGCCCTGATCGCCTGACGATCCCTTCCCCTCTCCCGGCCATTCTCATCTCCCCACCCTCTCATAGACGGCCACTGTTCTCCGGGCCGTCTCTTCCCAGGTAAAGCCCCGCGCTCTTTCGCCGGCACATTCCCGTCGCCGTTCCCGCTCGGGAGACGCGGTCAGGGCGATGGCCATGCCTTCGGCCAAGGACTCGGGACAGGCGACATCGACCAGCCAGCCGCCGTCGCCCACGATTTCAGGAATCGACGAGTTGTTCCCCGCCACAACAGGCAGGCCCGCGGCCATCGCTTCCAGAACGGGCAGCCCAAAGCCCTCATAGATCGACGCGCTCACAAAGGCCTCCGCAAGATGATAGGCGACGGAAAGATCCGCCTCCGCCACAAAGCCAGGGAAAAACACGCGCCCTTCAAGCCCCAATTTGCGCACCGCACGGCGCAGACCCCTGACTCCCCACCCCGCGCGGCCCGTCAGCGCCAGAGCCGGCACGTCGGATTGCCCCTGGACAAACAGCGCGTAGGCCCGCAAAAGGCCCGGCACGTTCTTTCGCGGCTCCAGCGTCCCGACCGTCAGAATGAAACGCTCGGGTAAGCCATACCGTTCCCGCACCCTTCCCCGCACTTCCTCAGACGGCTTCTCAAAATAAACCGGTTCGACACCGAGATGGGCCACCCGCACGCGATCTCCGGGAACGGAAAAGTAGCCCTGCACGTCCATGGCCGTGGAATGGGAATCGGCCAACAGGATTCCCGCCTCGCGGATAGAACGCGGGATATCGCGGCGGTAGTGCCCGCGACGCGTGAGAGGAGTCGTTTCGGGGAAAATGCGAAAAACCAGATCGTGAATAGTGGCAACAGACGGCACGGGACATCCCCGGGGCACGATGAAGGCCGGCCCGTGGAAAACATCGGGGCCCTTTGAGCGAATCCAATCCGCCAGATTTCGCCGCTCAAACAAATGGCGCTGAAGGATCCCGCCCCGGACGACAGGTTCGACGCTGAAATTCGCCGCATGCGCCAGTCTAGCCCGAAGGGGCGAATCGGCGTGAACGCAAACAATGTACTCATTGACCGCATCGATCCGCGCCAAGGCCGACAACAGTTGAGTGGCATAGCGCCCCGTGCCGCTTCGGTTCTCCGCGCAAAGGGCATTGAAGCAGATTCTCATTGCTCGCCATCCCTTCCCGCGTCGATCCGATTGCCCGGCCTGAGCAAGCGGAGATGCCGGATAGTCCACGCCGGCACACGCGTCGCCTGATTGACCACCAGTGTCCGCAGCGTAACACACTCTTCCCGATCGATCATACGGCTCACATACTGCACCGCAAGCCCGGCGGTCCACAGAAGGCAAAACCCAACCAGGCCAAGAAAAGCCCGGCGGGGCCAGCCCCTCCGCAATCGTGAAAACAAATAGCCCGATCCCAGCGCGAACGCAGGAACAAAGTTGATGAAAAACCGCTGCCCGAAACTGGCGCTGCCGTGCCAGAAGGCCCATCCGCCGATCACCCAGAGCTGCGCGGCAAAAGCGATGGTGAGCGTGATTGCCAGAACATCCCGTCGCCCCGCAAGAAAAACGAGACCGATCGTGGCCGGAATCAGAACCGGCGACCAAACGAACAACCCCCGCCATCCCGAAAAGAGAAGCTCGAAAAAGTGCGAACTCGCCAGAAGCGTGATATTGCCCCCGAGATCGTACTGTCGAGGACCGGAGAACCAACTGCCGTGAAACACCTTCCAGGCGACCATCTGGGGCAGAAACCCCAGGATAACGCCTGAGCCAATCAACCCCGCGAAAACCACGGACCTCCCGATCCCTCCGCGACGCCCCTGCACGGCGCCCTCCAGCCAGACTGCGGCCGGGATCAGGAGAAAGACGGCATTGTTGATTCGCGTCGCCGCGGCCAGACCCACCGTCAGACCCATGACCACCCCTCTGAGTCGCGATCTCTTCTCCCGCCATCTCGCGCATTCCCAGACCAGCAGGGCAACGAGAAAGAAGGAACAGCCGTGAGACATGGAAGGATGGAGGTACATATAGAACACCAGGGGAGACCCCAGCCAGACCGACAGAACACCGAAAAGCCCAGAGCCCGCGCCGAACCGCCACGCCGCGAGACTTGTGAGCAGAATCAGCCCCGCCAACGCGTACAGGCTAGTCCCCAGGCAAACCGTCCAGACATAGGGCGCGGAGTATCCATCGGCGGGAAACCGCGAGACCAGAGCAATCAGGTGCCCCGCGAGGAAAAAGGGCATCCACAAGAGGCCGCTCCCGATGCCCTGAGTATTTCCGGGCAGGCCCGTCGCCGGATCGATGCGAATCTGCTCGAGTTCCCCTTCTTCAAAATAACGCCGAAACTCATTGCTGAAATCGAGATCCCGGTCCAGGACCAGCGACCGGCAGTAGGAATAGTGGCGCACACCATCATTGCCATGAATCCAAGGCTTCCAGAGGACCGGAAAAAGAAAAAGTCCGATGCCAATCACCGCGGCAACCGCCCGAAAACGCCCCGCCCGGCCGGGATCGTCCGCCGGGGACTGTCGAAGCAATTCCACGATCGGGCGAAGTCGGGCTGAAATCATCATCGGACCGGAAATCTGGATTTACTTGACCGAAGACACGACCTGGATACTGATGGGCTTGGGCCCTTTTGCCGAACCAGCGCTGAAAAAGGCCGCCACTCGAGTTCTCTGCCCGGGCAGCACGGTGATAAGGACCAGTTTCGAGAGCAGATGGGTCAGGTAGGTCCCGCGCCCGTTCGTATCGAGAAGGCCCATCATGCTAGTCTGACGAAGAAACCGGTTCCAGACCACATGACGGGAAAGAAGGCCCTGGTTATCCGTCACTGCCAGCATACTGTATTCGTCCCCCGAGGCCCACTCCACAGTGATCACGTCGGCCGCGTCGAAGGGAGCATCGCTCGCGCCGCTATACTTCGGCTCGTTTCGGTCGGTCCGGAAAGCATGGAAAATCGCGTTGTTCAGAACTTCCTCAAAAACCAGTTGGAGATCATGCACATTGACATGACCCTTGGGCCCGAGGTCGGCAATCAGGCGCTCCAGAACCCCAGACCGCTGAGAGGGAGCCATGATCCGCTCTTCCTGCCGGGCGCAGTTCGGGGGCACATAATCCTTGAGATCAAAAAGGGCCGAAGGATCGAGAAGGTGCAGAAAGAAAAGGCGCAACAGATCCCCCGACACGCCCAGACCCGGCGGCAGCGCGGCCCCAACACCATAGGTCCTCAGATAGTGAAAACAAGAACTCGTATTGGTCGCCGCGACCAAAGCCACCGGCAGATCCGGATATCGCTGGTTAGCGATCCGCAGCACATCGTGATCGGCCGCGGCCTGGGCAAAGGGAGCCACAAGAAGGGCCAGTGGCCGTGTCCGGGTGAGTATCCCCCTGGCCTGCTCCGCATCCTCGGCGAAAACCAGAGAATACCGATCGCCAAGCGCGGCAGTAAGCCGTTCCTGAAATTCCGGCCCGGCATAAGCGAATAAGAGAGACGAACAAGTCATGCTTCTTCTTTTGTGGCGCGCCTGCGGGCCAAAGGAATACTGGCCCAGATCGATATCTCGTAAAGAATAATCAACGGACACATCATTAGCAACATGGAAAACGGATCGGGAGGTGTGAATGCCATAGACACAATAGCAATCCCCACGATCACATGAGGCCGATACTGCCGCAACTGGCGCGGGTGAATAATGCCCAGAAAGGTCAGCAGCATAACGAGAAGAGGCATCTCGAAAACCGTCCCAAAACCCAGCATCAGACGCAATTCCAGATTGATAAACCGAAACACCTCCAACTGGGCCTCCATATTCATCACCTGAAAATTCACCAGAAAATTCAGCACGAACGAAAACATGAAATAGGCAAACAGCGCCCCGGCCGGAAACAACAGACAAGCCAGCCCCAGCATGGCCATCAGAATCGTCCGCTCCTTGCGAGTCAGGCCAGGACAGATGAAAAGCCACAACTGATGCAGGATAAAAGGCAACGCCAACATCAGACCCACAATCATGGCAGCTTTGAAATAGAGAGTGATCGGATCCAAAGGATTCAGGAAAATCGGACGCTGAAGATTCTGACCCCAAATCAGATCCGGCTCAGAATCCTCCGGCGTGCCCGGCAGATAGAACCCCAACCGATACGGAGAAACCTCCTCAAAAAGACTCGGCCCCACCGGATCCAGAACTCGCAACACCCCCGTCTCCGGATCCACCCGCACCCGCAGCAACTTCTCCTCCCGCTCAACCACAATATTGCTGAAAGGACGAACCAGAAACCCAACCGCAGGCTTGGCCAGAAGAAAACCCAGCAAGGCGCCCACAAGCAAAAAAACAACCGACAGGATCAGACGCCCCCGAAGCTCTTCCAGATGCTGGAGCAGCGTCATATCCTTCTCAGGGTTTTCAGGACCGGCAGAAAAAAGTGGAGTCCGCATCCGGGGGCGGGAAAGCGCCTACCTATTCAGGAGTATTAGACATGCTTGCTATGGGCGGGAGGCGCGACGACATTCTTCTCAGCCTCCCCTTCCGACTTCTCGACCACAGTCGGAGGAACCTTAGCCCGAGGCTCCTGATCTTCTTCATCCTCGCCAGCCCGCTCAATATCATCCTTCATGTCACTCAGACCGCGCTTGAAATCATGGATCGCCTTGCCAATCGAGCGACTGAGCTGAGGCAGACGCTTCGGCCCAAAAAAGATCAGAATAACGGCGAACAGAAGAAGCAATTCGCCACTCCCCCAACTGCTCGGACTCAACCCCAAAGCGGAAAAAACCAGACTCGACGTCAAGACAGACATCCAGACACCTCTCGTTTTCTCAAAATCGGCCCGTCGCAGGACCACCCTCCAATGAACCCGGCTCGACACCTCAAACCGGCAGCATCGCCCCTCCGATAGCCTCGAAGGCCAGCGCACGAAGTCAACACCTAGACTACGACCAAGCCACACGGCTTTGCAACAGTTTTCTCGACACAGTTTCTTCTTGAAATCCCGACCGCTTCTGAGTATAAGTACGCTCCTGTCGGGCCACAGAACGACCCGACCCGACCCTCCTCGTGCCGGGGTGGCGGAATTGGCAGACGCGCAAGACTAAGGATCTTGTGGGAGCAATCCCGTCCGGGTTCAAGTCCCGGCCTCGGCACCACCTGAAAATAAAGCACTTACCGCGCAGTCGCAAACTTCTTAGTAAAACCGACAATTCGTGTTTTGCCCCCCATTTGCCCCCTTGGCAAGGAAAGAAAAAGGGGCGAACCCCGAAGAGCCCGGCCCCTGGTTTCGTCTCTCTGAGCAGCCCGTCCGCCTCTTCGGACATCCGGCGTCCGTGCCTGGGCCAACCACCGATCCATTTCCCGCCGTATCCCTTCCGTCCTCGCGGGCACCCCCTCGAGTTACGCCGCACAACGGTCTTCTGCCCGCATCAGGTGGATAGCAGTTCCCAGCGGCGGGATGGCGGTTATTCCGCTCGACCTTCCGGAAAGAGTCCGTCAGGGCAAAATTCGGGCTCGAGTCGCGCGGGCAGCCGGCGGGTCGTCGTCACCCATCTCCAGAGGATGGACGGTCAGCCGACCGCTAACATAGACGAACCGGTGACCAAGAGCCCTGCTGGGGGCCGGCGCACGCCCGTTCGCCATCCTTCCCCCGGGTGGGCAGGGGATACCATGGCTGCGTGCTCCGACCTGCCCCTATTCCGCTGACGAATCTGACCGCCGGATACGGATGCGCTGGTCGTCCACGATCCACAAGGCGCCCTCCAGCATCTGCTCCCCAAGGTCGGGGATCAGT
>JABMPG010000228.1 GCA_013203855.1 bacterium | reverse complement strand
CTTGGGCGAAGAGGGAATCGGCCACGAGGATGGCCACGTCGTCGCCGTAGCGGGCGTTAACGGAGGGCCTTCCCCGGCGGGTGGAGGCCTTGTCAACGACGTCGTCATGGACCAGGGATGCGGTGTGGAGGATTTCCATGCTGGCGGCGACCCGGAGGGCAGCACGATCCTCGGGGAGTGGCTCCCGTGAAAACGGCTTGGGGACACGGCTCGAAAGGATGACAAGGCGGGGGCGTAGGAACTTGCCCTGCCCCTGATAGACATAGGAAGAGACCTCGCGTCCGAGATCGCAATTCGGGACGGTAGTTCCTTCTATCATTTCCCGGACCATTTCGAGTTCGGGCTTGAAACGCATAGAATCCAATTCCACGATCTCACTCCGTACGAGGTAGGGGAACTTCTCTGCGATCCCCGACTAAAGCAGTCAACGTACCACTAATAGTTGCCCGAAGGAAGTAAATCCTGCCTTGGGGGCGGTGATGGTCGAAGTCCAAGGGCACTTGTCCTGCCATCGCAGTCCCATTCCGTATGACGCGGGGGCCGTGTGGCAAATGGGAGTCCTGTCAGAAGATGTGCGAGTCTTTTTTTGAACGCTCGCGATTCTCAGTGTGTCTATCAGAGTGTTCAAGCGGTATGGTTTCTGCAAGTGTTTTGTGATATTCAGAATTCTGCCAGAGGTCGGGATCGTGCCCCTGAAGGATCAGCGGGGAGGGGGGTATGGTTCGGTTCACTTGCTTGTGGGAGGAGTCTCAAGCAGTGCGACGGGCATTCCCGTCGAAGGGAAATACCCGTCGAAGCACTCCTGAATGCCGTGGATTTGCCCCAGATCCTGAAACGGCACATTCTGGGTCTTGCCCCCTTCTGAGCGGTATCCGCTCTTGCTGAAGCGCGGGGTATCAGGCGGGATCGGCATAGATGCGGAAATCGAGGTTTGGAAAAATGTTGTGACGGTTTTCCAGGTCCTGGAGATAGTCGAGGTTGCTGGTGCCGTCTTCGAGCATGCGCCAGAGATCGCGGAAATTGAGGAGGTGGTCGCGGGTTCTCTGTTCGGCGTACTCGACCATGGTTCGGGTTTTCATAATGAATGCCCAGTCGCTGCTCTGGGAGAGGAGAAGTTCGCGGGCGGCCTGGTTGAGCATACGGGTGCGGATCTCGTTACCTTCATGGCGGTTGCGGTTCGCGAGAGAGATCATCCGCTCGGTGGCCTTGTGGAGGTGTCGGTAGATCCAGTCGTTGTTTTCTTGAAGCCAGACTTCGCTGTAGCCCTTGTAGCCCCAGGAGGAAAAGCTGGGTGTGGCGAGTTGGTTGATGGGATAGCGTTCGAGGTATTCCGAAGGCGTGATGGTTCCGACTGTTTTTGAGTCGTAGTGGAGTTTGCGGAAGAGGGATTCGAGAAATGCGGGGCCTTCATACCACCAGTGGCCGAAGAGTTCCGCGTCGTAGGGGGATACGATGATGGGCTCACGGTCCATTCCGCTGGCCAGATACTCGATCTGTCGTTCGCGGTTGAACAGAAAATTGCCGGCATGGTCGTGAACGCGTTCCCGGGCGAGGTCGGGATCGTAGGGCTGTTTCTGGGACAGATCGCAGCGTCGGCCGGTGATGCGGAAGTATTTCATCCCGGTGCTGATCCGGAGACCGCTTTCGTGGATGTAGGGGGCGATGTACTCGTGATCGAGGTCGAATCCGATGTCCCGGTAGAATTCTCGATAGTCGAAGTCTCCGGGATATCCTTCTTCGGCGCTCCACACGGACTTGGATGATTCGGCGTCGCGTCCGAATGCGGCGACGCCGCTTTCGCAGCTGATAGGGGCGAAGATGCCGTAGACGGGACGCCGGTCCGCGAGCATGACGCCATGGGTGTCGACGAAGAAATAGCGGATGTCCTGTTCAGAGAGATAGTTGTCGAGGCCGTGGAAATAGCCGCACTCGGCGTTCCAGGTTCCGCGGGCCTTGCGTCCGAAGTGTTCGAGATAGCTGGAGGCTCCGACGGCCACCTGAGCGCGAACGGCGTTGGGGAAGTCCTGATAGAGGGGTAGGAATCCGTGGGTGGCGCTGCACGTGATGACTTCGAGGACGCCGTAGTCCTGGAAGTTGCGGAAAGCGCGTATGAGATCGCACTGGTAGTGGTCGCGGAAAACGCGAAGGGCTTCGGTGAATTTGTCTCGATACATGCGGGCGCAGGCGTGGAAGTGGGGTTCCATGCGGGTGCGATGGATCTCTTTTTCGGCCAGTTCGAGGAGCTTCTCGATGTGCCGCAGATAGCGCTGTTGGAGGAGTCCGTCCTTGAGCATGGCGGCCAAGGGCGGGGTGATCGACATGGTGAGGCGGAAATGCACTCCTTCATCGACCAGTCGTTCCATCATGGCGATGAGGGGGATATAGGTTTCCGTGATGGCTTCGTAGAACCAGTATTCTTCTAGGGAGTCTTCATATTCGGGGTGGCGCACAAAGGGGAGATGCGCGTGCAAGACCAGACAGAGATAACCTTTGGGGTCTGCCATTCTGTTCTCCTCGTCAGCGGGATGCTGAGTGTTTTGTCGGGTGGGGTTTTCCCGAGATCACGGTTTTTTCGCCCGGATGCAGAATATGGATGCGGTCTCTCCAAGCTTCCGGCGCGGCATCCACGAAAACTTGGGGGTCGATTGTATTGTTCTTGAAGCAGTCGAAGTGGCAGGGCACGATCAGGCGCGGATCGGCCATTTCCACCAGGCGCGCCGCCCCTTCGGGTCCGGGATTGTTGTATCCCTTGTTGATGGCCACGAGCATGGCGTCGGGCGCCAGCCCGCGGATGGGTTCCATCTCTTCTTTATATCTGTCGATATCGCAGTGGGTATCCCCGACGTGGTAGATCCGGATACCGGAGACTTCGAAGAGGTATCCGAAATGGGGGGTTGTGGGGGGATCGTCGGTGTCACGGGCGAAGAGGCCCCGGACAGTCAGATGGCCAAAACGCTTTTCCTCGCCCACCTGGACCGACGCGAGACGGTCGTCCTCGATGCCGATGTCTTCGCGGCATTTCCGGATGGAATCGTGGGAGCCGACGAAGAG
>JABMPG010000227.1 GCA_013203855.1 bacterium | reverse complement strand
GCTCGGCGATCAGCTGCGCCACGGCCTCGCAACCCGCTCCGCCCAGCCAACCCCCCTCCGCGCACCAGCGTTTTTGCGTGATCCATCCCACATGAAGGATCTCGGATATCCAGGAAAATGATTGATGGGATGGGACAAATGGATGTAGAATTCGCGAGGATGGCAGTGTCGTATACAAAAGAGACAGTCGGCGTTATCCTATGCAGACTCTATAATCTTTGCTGGGACATGAACACATAGGGGGACCGCATCATGAAAGTACCTCAGTACGTCAGCGCTCAGGAAGTTCAGAGGGTTTGCAGGGATTTGGGCATCCGTGACTGGACGGCCCTTGCAGAAACCGACATCCCGATCAGGGAAGCGGAAAGGATCCTTGCGGAAGTGAACGTAACCGCGATGCCGATCACGGCCGATGCCTTTCGCCAAGGGCTGGAAGTCGAACTCGAACACGGAACCCGTTTCGCGGATGCCAATGTCACGAACAACCACCCTCTCTTGACGGGCATGATCGTGATGGCGCATCTAAAGGAGTCTCTGGAGTACTACCTTCGCCTGGATGTTGCCGAGATTGAGGGAGACATACTCAAAGCCGTCGTAGAGAAGGACGCAGAGAAACTGGTCCTGAAGTATAGGAAACTGGCCCCTGCACGAAGAGCACTGGTTGACGCCGAGAGCAGGTCTTTCCAGTAGTTCCGCGGGTGGGGCGTTGCAGGAAGGCGACCACGGCGGGACTTGGCGCCCCGAAAGGTCAGAGATGCCCTCCCCTGTATTCTTGTATTTCGAATTCTGTTGAAGACCAATTCAGTTCGGGTGTATTATGCACTCAAGTATATGTTGTTACAGGTTGTTTCTGGGCGTAGGATTGAGCATTTTCTAGAGTGTGCCTGACTCTGAAGCAGGCTTTGCAGAGATGCTGTTTCCTATGTGGTACTGTGCTGGCCGTCGCGCCGATGTACATGTTTAGATGAGTGACTCTCTTATGTCGGGAGGTGGACGAGATGACAGTATATGCACGTTTCGTCTTGGCTTGTGTTGTTCTTTCGTTGTTTGCCACCCATGGAGCCCACGCAAGTCTGCCAGGCGACGCCGAGGCGGCGACTCATGGGGATGAGGCAGCGACGCTTCAGGTTGTGCAGGAAACAAAGATTGAAGAAACGGAATTGGTCTTTCGCCAATATAACCTGTCCGTTCTGTCTCACTACTCCTACCTGATCGGGAGTCGCGGTGAGGCGCTGGTGGTGGATCCTGCTCGCGACATAAGCCGTTACCTCAAGGATGCGGATTCCATGCAGCTCAAGATTACACAAATATACCTAACTCATTCTCATGCCGACTTTGTCGCAGGCCACATTGAACTGGCTAAAGCGACAGGTGCGCCCATTCTGGTCAACAAGGATACAGGCGCAACATACGCCCACCAGCCGATGGAGGACGATGGAGAATTCCACGTGGGCAGTGTTCGGGCTCGGGTCATGACGACTCCGGGGCACACGCCCGACGGCACGTGCCTGCTGGTCTTTTCTCCGACCGATAGCGCCCAGCCCCGGCTGGTTCTCACCGGCGATACGCTGTTCATCGGGAGCGTCGGTCGGCCGGACCTCATGGGCGGCAGTGCTTCGGCCGCCTCGCTGGCCAGGATGTGCTTCGAGAGCTGGACACAGAAACTGTCGAAGATCCCCGACGGCACGCTGATTTTTCCCGCCCATGGGGCCGGGTCTTTGTGTGGCGCCCATCTCAGCGACAAACCGGTGTCTACCTTTGGGGAACAGAAGAGCGAGAATCCTTATCTCCGACACAAGGACGTAAACAGTTTCGTCATGGCGGTGATCGACGGGCTGCCCGAAGCGCCGCAGTACTTCAAATTCAACGCAAAGATGAATCACGATGGTCCACCTTTGGTAGATTGGGCGAAGGATATACCTCCGGCTCTGACTCCGCAACAGACCCGATCGCAAGGCGAGAGCGGAACCTGGATCATTGACACCAGGGACGCCAAAGAGTACTCGGCCGGGCATGTGCCTGGCTCGATCAACATCGGGCTTCGCGGCCGTTTTGAGACTTGGACGGGAATCATGATTCCGTGGGGTGAGCCCTTTGTTCTGGTCGGGTCGGACGACTACGTGAAGGAGGCGACTTTCCGACTGCATCGCATTGGGTATGACGCCCCCGCCGGCTATCTCGTGAGCGGCATCGGGGAGTGGACGAAGGCGGGACTACCCGTGCAAACCATCACGCTCATCAAACCGGCGGATCTATATCAGAGAATCGGGGACGGTACGGCCCCGGTCATTGTCGACGTGCGCCTGCCCTCGGAGTGGATGGCTCTTCGAATCGCCCAGAGTCTCTTGAACATCCCAGTTAACAAGCTGTTTCAGGAGAGCAGCCGCCTCGCTCCCGACATGCCGGTACTGACCGTCTGCAATTCCGCCTATCGTTCCAGCATGGGAGCCTCTGTGTTGCAGAGAGCGGGCTTCAAGGACGTGTGGAACATGGAAGGAGGAAGCGAGGCCTGGATTCAAGTGGGGCTGCCGACCTACGGCTCGACAACGCTCGGCTCGGCCCCAGCTCCGGGGGTCTATGTGAACTTACCCGAGCAGATGGGACCCCAGGATCTCGCCCGACGAATGATGGACCTTCCGGGAACGCTGGACGTAGTGGACATCCGGCCGCCATGGCAGTTCTCCGAGTATTCTATCCCCGGCTCGGTCAATGTCCCGGTTCAACAAGTCATGAGCAATCCGGTCTATCTAAATGACCAACGCCCCCTCGTCATCGTCTGCCGAGACGGTTCCATTTCGTCGTCGGTGGCCGGCGCGTTGGTCCAGAAAACACCCAGGCCGATCCGATTTCTCAGTGGCGGAGTAACTCGCTACTACGAAGAAATCGTGCGCCCTTCAGGTATTCAGACAGAGTCTATTCCCCTTTCTCCCGGCGCGTCAATGCCACCGGCTGTTGTCCCGCCGGTTCAGCCAACAACTCCCGGCCCCGCATCGCCGCAACCTCTCCAAGTGCCGGCGGCGAAGAAGAAGAGCGCGGGTTGCTGAGAGCCGAAGCCTGTTGGCGGAAGGAAGACGCGACATGAAGACAGGACCGGAAGAGTGCTTGAGGAATGAGGAGCCTTGCCAAGCGCTGCCGCACTGGCCCCCGTATCTTGCGGGATTCGCCTTGGGCATCGTGTTGCTGGGATCCTTTTGTGTACTCGGCGCCGGGCTCGGAGCATCTGGAGGCATTGCCCGTTTCGCCGCTTGGGCTGAGCATGCCCTGATTCCTCAGCACGTCGCATCCTCGGCCTACTTCGGGAACTGGTTTAGCAAGGGCGCGGCGCACGTTCTGAAGTACTATCTGGTAGCCATGGCGGCGGGTACTGTCATCGGAGCGTTCTTCTCCGCTGTAGGTTCACGTCGAGTGAGACCGGGAGTGGAGCGGGGTCCCAACATCTCGAGCGCCTCCAGACTCTGGCTGGCGCTGGTCGGGGGGATCCTGGTCGGCTTCGCCAGTCGTCTGGCGAGGGGCTGCACCTCGGGACAGGCTCTGACCGGTACCGCAATGCTGTTCACCGGGAGCATCGTCTTCCTTGTGTGCCTCTTTCTCGGAGGCTACGCCACAGCCTGGTTTGTCAGGAGGCAGTGGCTATGACCGGTACCCTCTACTCTCTGAACCTTTTGGATTCTGCCTCGAGTCTCGCCGCTGCAGGCCTGATCGGCTTACTGTTTGGGATCCTCCTGGAACAAGCCGGTTTTGGCAGCAGCCGGAAGCTCACAGG
>JABMPG010000025.1 GCA_013203855.1 bacterium | reverse complement strand
TGGCCCCGATCTGACGAGCCAGCCGCATCCGGGATTCCTCGTTATCGCCCCGCTTGAGAATCGCCAGTGCCGCACGAGCGGCCTCGCCCACTTTCCGGGCCCGGACCAGAGACCGCAGCTCGCGAGCCCGGCTCTCAATGGCCAAATCGCCCAGACGCCCGCGCCATTCCCGGATTTCCTGAAGCTCATCCCGGATCTCCGCCAACGCCGTCTGCGCCACCTCGACGGCGGAATGCCGCGTCAACCAATCGGAAAAAGCCAGAATCTCCACCGCCTGAAAGTCGTCCAGCAGGCGGCCCAGGATCTTCCCCACCGACTTGCCCAGGTGAACCGGGGCCTCGGCCATCGCCACCAGCTGCTGAAACGATTCGGACGCCGCCCGCGCGTTCCCCCGCATCAGCGCCTGCTCCAGGTTCTCGAGAAGGGGATCGGTCGCTTCAGAAGGCATGGAGGTCACCCTGAATCACGTGCAAGCACGATCGACCATTCTCAAAATACCGTCTCCCACGCAGTCGAACAACTGGCGACTCGCTCACGATTCCTCGACCTCCCGCCCCTCGTGCAAGTGCTCCCCAGCCGCCTCCGCTTCGCCCACGGACACATGAGACATCCACGCCCACGGAAGACCGATCGCCACAATCGGCACCCACTGCGTCAAATGCACCAGGATCGCGAAACTGCGCACCAGTGAATCGTTCCCATGAATACCCATGATCACGATGGAGAAAATCACCCCCGCCTCAAAGAAGCCCCAATACCCCGGCGCGGCTGGAATCGTGATAAAAACGCAGATGATCACGATCAGCGCCATCGACTGCGGAATCGTCATCACGTTCTGGAAATCAAAGCCCCTCGCCAGCAGATAAACCGAAAGCGCGTTCGTAAACCAGATGATGGCTGTAAAAACAATCAGACCGATCAGCCGGGTCGGACTCCGAAAAACCCCAAAGCCCTGGGAAAAACTCTCCATCAGGTGGGCGATCTTCTCCCGCCACTTCCTGGGCGCATAGGGAATCTCGCGGGCAAGCCACAGCATCCCACCCCGCGTATAGGGAATCGTGAAAGCCAGAATCCCCACCATCAGCGCCACCGCCACCGGAACAAGCCCCCACGCCAGATCGATAAACCTCTCCCCTGTCAGAACATGCTCCGCGCCAAAGATCGAAACACGAAGCTCCGCCTCAGGACCGATCAGACCCCGTCCCGCGAAAAGAACGGCGGCAAGCCACAACATCGGCATCATCAGAAGATCCAGAAACCGCTCGCTCACCACCGTCCCGAAAGCCGTGCTGAAACCCGTCTTCTCCTGCCGCCCGATCAGGTAGGCGCGCGCGAACTCGCCTGCCCGCGCCGGATAAACGCTGTTCAGCGCGAATCCGATGAAAATCCCACCCGTCGCATGCTTGAGCGAAACATCGTACCGGGGCAAGAAAAGCCACTTCCACCGAGCGGCCCGCAGCCAGATACCGAAGTAGAACGACACCAGCGCCGGAGCCAGCCAGACATAATCGAAACTTGTGATGGCCCCGAGAATCTCACGGAACGACACACCCCGAAAGACAAAGTACAAGGCCACAAGACTCAGCAGCCCTCCCACCACGAACTGGATCCCGTGCTTGTGGCGATGGTAAAAGCCCGCGGTTCCTTCGGTATTACCGAAGCCGGGCGTGGTTTCTTTCGAAGCGGTCATGGGGATTGAGCGATCTTTCCTTCGAGAATGGTGACGTCAACGTCCTTCGAGCAGTTTGACCTGACGACTGATGATGGGAAATTCGAGGATAAAGGTCGTCCCCTCGCCCGCCGCGCTCTCCACGCTTACCAGGGCGTCATGCTCGCGCGCGATCCGCGCCACCGCCATCAGCCCCAAGCCCGACCCATTGAACTTCGTCGTGAAGTACGGCTCGAAAATCTTCGAAATATCCGGCCGCGGAATTCCGCAACCCGTATCCGAAACTTCAAGAGCCACCGCCTCGTCCGCCACCCCCGTGCGCAGAGCGATACGGCGCTCCCCGGCGGGACGACGAGCCGTTTCGATCGCATCGACCGCGTTACGCAACAGGTTGCGCAAAGCGTGCTGAATCTGCTTCTCGTCCACCATCAAAGGCGGCAGATCCGGCTCCAGATGAGTCTCGATCCGGATGTTCCGCTCCTCGAATTCCAGCCGCGCCATACGCACCACCGACTCCACGATCCGGTTCAGATTCTCCGGCGCCAGGGTCGGCCGCGAAGGCCGCGCCGCCTCGATAAAATCGTCCACACACTTGCGCAACCGCTCTACTTCCTCCCCAATCACCTCGCAAGACTGCTGAATCCGATCCGCCGCCCGGCTCTGCGAACCCTCCTCCTCGGGCAAAAAATCCCGAACCGCCCGCGCCAGCAGTTGAGCATGAATACTCAGCGAATTCAGCGGATTCTTGATCTCATGCGCCACACCCGCCGTCAGTGTCACCAACGACGCGATCTTTTCCGCCTGCGCATTGCGCGCCTGCTTGTCTCGAGCCGGAGTCAGATCCTGCAGGATCAGCGCCGAAGCCTCGAAAGGAGGACTCACCTCCGCGGACCGGACAGGCAGTAAGTGAACGTTGTAAACCTTGCGCGACTGCGGATGAAGAACCACCTCCTGGTTCTGAATGATCCGAGGACGCTCCAGAAAACCCGCCAGCAGGTCCAGAAGAGGACCCTCGTCCACCAGCTCCGGCAGCCGCTCACCCACAATACGCCGCCGCGATGGCCACCTCAGAATCCGCCGCGCCGCCCCATTGAAACGCGTCACCCGCGCCTCCGGATCGATCACCACGATCCCCTCGATCAGAGCGTCCAGAATCCGCGCGATAAAATCCCGCTCCTGAACCGTGCGCAACACAAAACTCTCGACCTCGCTCGGATCGATCTTGTCAAGCAAGGCCAAAAAACGCTCGGCGAAACTCTTCGGGGACATGTCGTCTTCTCCTTCACCCGTTCCAGGCACACTTCCTGATCATACTAATGGAAAGCGCCCCAAAGGAAAAGACCGAAGTAGATGAACAAGGTCTTCCAAGTCAGCGATCCTCCCGGCAGCCCCCTGCACACTCCCGCAAGACCGGGAGACTCCGTCGCCGACTCCGCCACACGTTTCGCCAGCATCGGCCTGAAACAACTCCTCGACCGCCTCATCCGCGAC
>JABMPG010000226.1 GCA_013203855.1 bacterium | reverse complement strand
CCATTGGCGGCCATGGCGATCGGAGAAGGAGATTCCGGAACAGTGCCCATCCACTTACCCCCTTCCAGAGGAACTACTACCGGATCGACCCAGCGTCAACCATTTTTCCAATCTTCCTCCCGCCCCACCCCGGCAGGGGCGTGGCCAGATTAAACAGCATGGCAGAAAGAGATACGCATAGATGTCTGGTCGCGCCTGGCCCATTCGCCTCGCGCAAGGACCCCACCGAGCCAACCACCTCGGGGGCGAAAGAAAACTTTCCGTTTTCCTTGACGGATACTTATCATAGATGTCCCCAGAGCCCCTCAGAACAGTCCCCCCGCGCTCAGCGTCCCGTTCGTGGGGTCATATTTCACCGTTTCCCCCTCGTCCGCCTTGCCCGGTCCTACGCTCCAGAGGCGATAGGAAGTGCTGCCCGGAGACGCTTCGTAGCGGAAGGGCTGACCGGAGAACGGGTCATTGACCGTTGCGGTGCCGATCTGCCTCTCCTTGAGATCGCCCAGGCTGCTTGGATACAGTCCCTTCTCAGATCGATATAGCTCCAGCCCGACCACCAGGCGAACCTGACGCAAGCGAGCATCAGTGTTCAAGATATACACTGTGTTACTCATGAGGCTGGAACCGAGTTCATTGAACCAGAGAAAGACATCCTCGCAACGATCGATCGGCCCCAAGTCATAGTAGGGATAGGGCTCGTATTCCCGCCAGGGCCTGCCCGCGTTCCTTACATAGTAATCCTCCACATCGTCCAAGTACTGGAGCCCCACGCCTATCTGGCGGCGAATGCGGACCCGGTCCAGCCTCTCTGCGAAGTATTCCAGCCACTCATCGGGCCCGGAATCGAGGTTGAAGAGATCCCCGAGTTCATAGTGTCTAGGCCTGACCAACTCGTCCAAGCCTATCCCCGATGGTTCTTCCATGAATCTGAGGGTTTCCCTGTGCTCATGAATATCAACCCGGACCGAATCCAGCCATTCCCCCGTCGTCATCTGGATGTGCTCCAGTCCCTTGGCTGCCTCATATAGTGTCAAGACGGACATTCCCCCGCGTTTCACCAGGGCAAGAAGGGAATCCAACGCTGCGTTCTGACTCAGGCCCGCCTGCATACTCAGGAAAGTCCAGTTTCCCTGTGATCGAAAATCGCGCCCGGCAGTCAGGACGGTCAAATGATCCTGCACTGCTTCGTGCTGCCGACCCTCTGCAGCGTTCCATCGGCCGCGGACAGTCAGCAGGTGAAACAGGTACAGGTCCAAGTGGTAGTTTGGGTATAGCATAGTGACGTCGTACCTGTTCAAAAGACCGACCCCCGCGGCGCCATCTACCGCGGCCCCCTCCTCAACCAGTCGAATGGCAGGCTCCATATCCTCCAGAAGGGGTTTCAATCTGTCCGCTTCGGGGTAGTAGCCCTTATTGATCACCTTCTCCGCCACATCCCAACTCTCTCTGCAGCGTGATGTCAGTTCGTCCGACACCAGCCACGTGGCCCGCTCATAGTAGAGGAGCGCGTTCTTACGGCCGTTCTTCTCCTCCCAGTCCAGGAGAGCCTTCGTGTATAGCCGCTGGTCCTCGGGAGCCTGAGCCAGGATCGCCTGGTGCTCGACATCTCTGGGGGGCGGAACTGTCAACTGCCACTCCGCCTCTTTTACGATCTGTGCCAGGACCCCCTCGCGGCTTGGTCGGGGATGTAGCGGGCGACTTCCTCCCCAAATGACCAAGAGAGCCAACCCTAGCAAGAGGAGCGGACTGGCAAGCCGTATCCAGTGCCCGAAGGTTCGTTCTCTAGCCATGTCGCACGCCTTCTTCCCGCCTCTTGGGCTCGATCCGCCCCTATCATTATAGTGTCAGATTCCTCAAAACGTTATATTTGGGGACAGCATACTTATCTCTCGACGTGGGGTGGCGGTCTGTGCGAGGGTGTTTCATTATGGCTCGTCTCGCACGCGTGATCGCTCCCGGTTTTCCCCATCATCTTACCCAGCGCGGCAACCGGCGGCAACCGACTTTTCTTTAGGACGACGATTACGCGGCGTATGTGGACCTTTTGCGGGAGCAGTGCGCGGCCTATGGCGTGGGCGTGTGGGGCTGGTGCCTGATGCCGAACCATATCCATGTGATCGT
>JABMPG010000225.1 GCA_013203855.1 bacterium | reverse complement strand
GTGCGATAGTACCCGGTACCGAAGGTCCCGATCCAGACCTCGCCCTTGACGTGGGGATTGAAGCGGATGCGGGTGAAGCGGAAATTGCTGGACAGGCCATGGTTGACGCGCCGCCAGGTTTTTCCGCCGTCGGCCGATCTCCACACGCCGCTGCTCTGGGTGTTCGGATCGGCGCTGGGACGGCCCATGTCGACCGTGCAATAGATCAGGTTCGGATTGCGGGGGCTCACCGCGACGTTGGAGACGCACGTGGCCTTGAGAATCGCCTCCCAGGTCTTGCCACCGTCCCGGCTGCGGAAGACTCCGCCTCCATCGTCGATCTTGTAGCCGGAAGAGGTCGTGCCGTATCCGCCTGAGGCATACAGCGCTCGGTCTGGCCCGATTGCCATCTCGCTGACGGTGAACAGGGGCAGGCCGTCGAGTTTCGACCAGGATTGGCCCGAATCGCGACTGACGTAGAGTCCGCCGGGGATCGGTTTGCTTCCCAGGCGAGTCGAGACGGGCGCGTAGATCACGTCGAAGTTCTCCGGATCGGGCACGAGGTCGACAATGCAGCGGTTCTCGGGGTCGATGCCTTCGTTGCTCTCGGTCCAGGTGTCTCCGCCGTCCTCCGAGATGAAAACGCCCAGGCTGTCGTCCGAGCGGATGCCTCCGCCACTGGTCGAGACGGCGGTCCGGTCGAGGGAGGAATGGGCGGCGATGAAGCGGCGTTTTTCTTTTGGCGAGCGGGGATCGACCAGAAGGCGGTTGACGTGCATCTCGAACTTTTCGATCGGTTCGGGCAGGTCGGCGTTGCCATTCTCCTGGAGGGTTACGCCCTCGCAGGTCTCGCCGAAATCGCGGCTCTCGAGAAAGTAGGTGCCCCTCACGAGCGATTCTCCATCAGGCCCGAGAACCAGCCAGTCCGAGCATCCGAAAACCTGCCAGAACCGATCGGGATCATCGGGATCGAAGGCGGCGCCCCGCACCCATTGGTTCGAACCAAAGGAGGACTCCGGCAAGGATTTGATGGAGCGCCCTCCGTCGCGGCTACGCTTCATGCCGCAGTCGGCCATCCAGAACAACATCCGCGAGGGGTCGTTGGGATGCCAGGCGAGGTCGAAGACGCACATGTTGCTGTTGCCGTTGCCCATGAAGGCGCCATCCGCGCCGGGCACGTAGTGGTTCGAGGAATCCTGCCATGTTTTTCCGCCGTCCTCGCTGCGATAGGTGACGCGGTGGGAATGAAACTGAAGAATGTCGGGGTCGGACTGGGACAGGTCGAAGAGGCGGATGTCCCACAGGCCGAAAGGCGCGGTCGGCGTGCCCCAGTTCATGGGATGTTTTGCCGTCCAGACCTGGTCAATGTTATGGACGGGGCCATCCTTCGGGACGTAATCGGCCCAGTTCGGATCGGCCCAGCCCTGGGCTCCGCGCGTAGTGCAGATCCATCGCTTGCCACCGTCCTCGGTCTTCCACACGCCGTAGGGCACCCAGCGGTCGTGGACGCTTGTGTAAAAGACGTCCGGATCGCGGGAATCGACCCGGATCTGATGCAGGGGGGGCAGGTTGTCGGCGCTGCGTTCGTATTCGTCCCAGAGGTCGGCCATCTCTTTCGGACGATTTTTCATCCAGGCATCCCGCAGAGATCGCAGCTCGGTATCCTGGGTATCCACGTCCCAGGAGATGTCTTCGAGCATTTTGCGGTTGTCGTTCTCGTCGAGAAAGGCATTCCAGAGAATTCGCTTCACGGTTCCGGTGTAGGGTGCGGCATAGGCGCCTTTCGGGAGATTGAGCAGGAGTTTCGTCGGCATACGCAGGTTGCCAGTCACGTCCTCCCAGGTCTTGCCCAGGTCCCAGGAGCGCCATGCGCCGCCGTAATAGACGATCCGGTCTCCTTCGATCACGGGACAGGTTTCCAGCCCGACATAGATCGCCAGTTTTTTGTCCCGGTCGTTCTGATAGACGGCCATGTCGGAGATTTCACCGTGGGGAAGCGCCTTGTCTGCTTCCCGGGCCGGGTTCAGGGCTCCGTCGTGGTAGAGCGCGCTGCGGGATTGATCCAGCCAGGTCTGGCCGTTGTCGCGGCTGAGGTAAATGCCTCGGTCGGTCCCGGCGATGAGGAGTTTGCCCCAGGGGGACTCGGACTTCGTGATGTGTAGTTTGCGCAGCATCGCGTGGGGGGGGAAGGCGTCCGTCACGCGGGTCCAGGTCTGGCCGCCGTTGGTCGAGCGCATCATGCCCTCGGGGAATCGGCGGTAGAAACGGTCCATCATACTGGCCCGCCAGCGGCCGACGCCGACCCAGACCGTCTCGGGATCGTCCGGATCGATGGTCACAGCGCAAAGGGGAGCGCGGGGAGCGACCGTCCTCAAGGTGGGCATCGCGGCATTCTGGAAGAGGTGGTCGGCGGGCGTTTCGGCAAGGGGCTGCCAGGTGCGACCCCGGTCGGTGGTCTTGAAGGCGCCGTTGCCTTCCGACACCGCGTATCCGATGTCGGGGCTCTTCGTGCTGAAGTCGATGGCGGCAAGATAGTGCAGGCGGGGGAAGGCCCAGTCGGGATCGTTCACGGATTTGAAGGACTTGGCTCCGTCGTGGGTGATATAGGACCCGCCCATGTCAACCGATTCCATCTCGGTATTCGGGTCGGAAGGATGGATTCTCAGATACCAGCAGGTGCCTCCATGGCCGGGCGAAACCTGCGTCCATTCGATGCCGTCCCAGGAGGGGTTGTTGTCTTCGTGAATCTTTGGATCGAGGCCGGAGATGGCCTCGTTCTCTCCGGCGGAAAAGCCCGGAGTCGCTATCGAGAACGGCAAACCGAACAGCAGAGTCCCCAAGACATAGCGATAGATGCGGTTGCCACGGATCATGATAATGTCTCCATTTCCTTTTTGGCATCGTGTGGTGTGATCGGGTTCTGTCATGGAATGTGCCCTCCCTGGCTCCCCTGCACCGTGCCACTGGCTATTTGTTCCTCGAACGTCCTATTCCCACAAGTCGGCGTTCTTTGCCGCGGAGTTTCCCGGCCATTCCAGACGCTGTATGTTTTCGGTGTTCTGTTCCGTCACTTCCGGCACGCGGGTCGGCGTGGCGTCTAGAACCTGGTTGCCGCGCAAGACCACGTCGCGGGTCGAGATGAGTTTGACCTCGGGCGCGGGACAGCCCCGGAAGGTATTGGCTTCGATGAGAATCCGCCGGGGGCCCATGTCCGGAGCATTCTGGTTGTCGCGCTTGCGAAAGTGCATCGTGATCGGCGCATCGTGATAGCGATCGAAACAGCATTCGACGAATTGGTTCTTGCGGATGATGATGTCCGAGCAGTAGAGGCCATTCGGATAGTCCGGCTCGTTCTTGAAGAGCACTCCGCTGGCTGAGGCCGCCTCATAGAGATTCTGCTCCACCACACCGCGCCGCGCCCGGAAAACCGTGCCGAAGCGGCGGATGTTGCGGATCGTGTTGTTCCGGATCATGAAATCGCCAGAGGACTTGCTGCGGTTCCAGATCTGAGTGTCCTCGAGAAGAACACCGCCTGTCGTCACGCTCGTCGGAACGTCCTGACTGAAGCGCGTCAGCCACTTGCTGCCCTGCTGCTCGACCGACACGACCTCGCACTCGAGCAGAATTTTCCCGGCGGGGGGATCGAAGAACGAGACTTCGTCGCCCGGCTCGAGATTCATGAATTCGTTGTTGAGGAGACAGGTGTCGGTCTGTCCTCCGGGATGGAGCTGGCTGACCGATGCGGGCCGGGCGTAGAGCGCGATACCGTCGTCCCCGATCGCCTGAATGTTGCATCCTTCGATCCAGGGGCCTATCGCGAGGCTGCGGACATGAGCCCCGTCGGCGTTGCCGGAGAACCAGCGGCCCGGCGCGATTTTCCACTCGCAGTGAAGGACGTTAAAAAGCGTTCCCTCCCAGGCGCCGTAGTGCAGGCTGCTCGTGGCATAGCTGGCGATGTCGTAGCACGTCACATTGCGGCAGCTAAAGGCCTGTACGAGTGAAAAGCCGCTCGTCCGAACGAAGTGGACAAACCGGTCGCCCGCATCGAAGTACTTTGTCAACTCCGGTCGCTGTAGCGTCATCATCCACGTATCGTCCGGCCGACTGTCGTACGCGGTGAAGAAATAGGCGTTGTAGCCATCATCCTTGAGACGGCCGTCGATCGCCGGATCGAGAAGGGAAACGAAACTGGTTGCCGCGCCCTGCTGAACATAGGGCGTATCGTATCCGGGATATCCCGGCTCGAGTTGGACCGTGATGGTTCCGCCTGCGTCATCGGTGGCGAGCACCCGGGCCTGAAGGAAGGTCTTTTCGTTGGGACAATCGAACTCAAAGCCCATGATCGCCACGTTCTCGGCGGTGTTCAGATAGGCGAGTCCGCTGTTGTATCGCAGGGCGTGAATCGTCGACCCGTTGCCGTCGATCACGATGTTTTTCGTCCCGGTCAGCGTCAGGAGAGATGCGCCGGGGCTGTCGAATCGGTAGGTCCCCTTCGGGAAATTCACCCGGACGGACTTGCCTGTGGCGGCCAAAGTCTTGGCCTGCGCGAGGGCGGCCTGAACTGCGCTGAGATGATCCCACGCACCGGCGCTGTAAGAGACCTGGACCTGCTCATCGCAAGGTGTGACCGTGAAGTGGCCCGTCGTCGACCAGTCCGTTGGATCGGTCGCCCAGGGCAACGCCCTCACCCGCCAATAGTATTCGCCCGTCGCGAGGGGCCGGTCGTGGATGTAGCGATTCAGATAGACCTTGTCCTGGTCGACGACATTGACGAATTCCTCGTCCGAGGCGATTTGAATCTCATAGCGGACCGGTTGGGCCACATGCTGGAAGCCCTGTGGATGCTCGCTCCACGTGAAATGCGGAAAGGGCAGGAAGGTCTCGCCGTCTGCCTCGGGTGTAATCAACGCGGGTTGATAGGCGGCCATGACCGACACCTCCAGGAGTAGAATCAATGCCACGATCCCAGCCGTGCGGAGCCAGGATTTCCGAAAACGACAGTTTGACGACATGCATTCCTCCAGAAAAAAAGGTTTGACTGCTCCAGGAAGGATACGCAAGCCGGAACTGAAAAGTCAATCCGCGACGGGTATATCTCGACACGATGGGCAGTATCCACGAAAACTACAACCGCTTGTCATACCACGGACGACATCGCGGAACCTTGTGGAACAACATTTCACCATCCACGACACCACGTTTCAGTTCAGGTTAGCCGCCAGCCTCCAGCCCGTATTCTTCGATCTTACGATAGAGTGTCTTGCGGCCCATTCCGAGAACGCGGGCGGCAGCGGCGCGGTTGCCTGCGGTGTGTTCCAGGGTGGCGCGAATCATCTCTCTTTCCATGTCGGCCAGACTGGCGCCGACGCGGAGTTGGAGGGATTTGCCGTCGCTCGAGTTGACGCGGACTTCGGGGGGAAGGTCTTTCTCCGTCAACTCCTTAGTTGTGGAGAGAACGACCATGCCCTCGATCACGTTTCGGAGCTGGCGGACGTTGCCCGGCCAGGTGTACTGCCGCAGGGCGTTCATGACCTTGGCGGAGATGCGCAGGCGAGGTTTGCTGTTCTCCTCGCAGAACTCTTCGAGGAAATGCTCGACGAGGATGGGGATGTCGTTGTCCCGTTCGCGCAGAGGCGGGATCTGGATCTTGACGACGTTGAGGCGATAGTAGAGGTCCTCGCGAAAGCGGTTCTCGCGGACAGCCCCCTCGATGTCCTGATTAGTCGCCGTCACCAGGCGAACGTCAACCCGGATCGTTTCCGTTCCTCCGACCCGTTCGAATTCCTGTTCCTGGAGGACGCGCAGGAGTTTGACCTGGAATTCGGGCGCGGTCTCGGTGATCTCATCGAGAAAGAGGGTGCCGCCATCGGCCATTTCGAAGCGGCCGGTTCTCTGGCGGCGCGCGTCGGTGAAGGCGCCTGCTTCGTGTCCGAACAGTTCGCTTTCCAGAAGGGTCGTGGTCAGAGCGCCGCAGTTGAGTTTGACGAAAGGTTTGTTCTTGCGCGACGAGTTGTAGTGAATGGCACTGGCGAACATCTCCTTGCCCGTGCCGCTTTCACCGGTTAGGAGAACGGACGCGCGTGTAGGGGCCACCTGACGGATGCGATCGAAAACCGCCTGCATCTGCGGGGAGTGACCGATGATCTGCTCGAACCCGTGGCGTTCTTCGAGCTCGCGATGGAGAGCCTCGTTTTCCTGGCGCAGGTCGCGCTGGGTGAGGACGCGGTCGACCAGGAGGCCGAGTTCGTCGAGGTTGACCGGCTTGAGGAGATAGTCGAAGGCGCCCTTTTTCATGGCGTCCACGGCGTTCTCAACGGTGCCGTGGCCGGTGAGAAACACGACTTCGGTTTCGGGCGATTCCTTGCGCGCCTTTTCGAGGAGAGCCATGCCGTCCATCTCGGGCATCTTCAGGTCGGTGATGAGGAGATGAATGTCGCGGGAGCGGATAATCTCAAGCCCGAGGGCGCCGTTGGCCGCGGTAAACACCTCGTACTTATCGTTCTCGAGGCTCCACTGGAGTCCCTCGCGGGTGTTCTTCTCGTCGTCAACAATGAGGATGTTGTGCTTTCGCGCCATGGGAATCCCTGGTGTGAAACCGGCATTTTCGCCGGCCACGAAACATGCCCTCCGCCACTGTGCGAAGGTTCTCGAATCGTCATTATAGAGAAGTACGGGAAGGGGGGCAATTGAAAGGCGAAAAACCCGCGCCTGGGCGGTTGTTCTCGCGCCGGGCAGCAAGAAGGCGCCCTCTCGGGAGAGAGGGCGCCTTGGGGGAATCGTTTTGCTGGGAGGAAGACTATCGCGTGATCTTGAATTCCGCGCGGCGGTTCTTCGCATAAGCTGCTTCGTTGTGGCCCATGTCCACGGGCTCTTCCTCGCCCTTGGAGATGACGGCGATGCGTTTGCCCTCGACGCCGCGGCTGATAAGGAAGTCGCGAACGGAGTTGGCGCGGCGTTGGCCCAGGGCCAGGTTATACTCGAGAGTTCCACGGTCATCGCAGTGACCAATGAGCGAGATCGCCAGATCGTTGTGCATCTTGAGCACTTCCGCGTTGTGCTCCAGGCCGGGAGCCTGGTCGGACCGGATGTTCGACTTGTCGTAATCGAAGTAGATGGTCACCAGTTCTTTGGCGATTTCCTCAGGGGCATTCGGGTCAATGGCCCGTGGCCGCACGGCAGATCCGTCGCCTTTGTCGGCCGGCCCGGAAATGTCCCGGCCGCGCGGTCCTTCCAAGTCGACATCTTCGCCGCGCTTGGCTCGGGAACAGCCGGTTCCCATCACCATAGCCATCGTCACCACCACCGTGAGCAGGAACAACCCGAAACGTCTCTTCATTTTGACTCTCCCCTTTTTTATCCGAAGTTTCTCCCGGGAAAGAAGCCTTCGCTTCCCGCCGGAGGGACACGCCATCCCTATTCCCGACACCAGCGACCGGCACCAATTTGTGGATGAAAGCACGAGCGCTCCATTTATGCAAGAAAAACCGGAAGAGTGTGCATTTCTCACGCGGTGTGAGAAGGAGGCAGGTCAGGGGGGAGGGAAGCCGGTAGCCAGCAGCCAATAGCCCGGAACAGGCGGTGGGCTTGAGGTGAAGCGGAAAGATCGCGACCCCATGGCACGGTTTCTGATCTCTCGGCCGCTTGAGGATCGATTTTTTTGTTGAAATTAAGATTATGGATGCGTATATTGCCGCTCTTGTCCTGACCCCGAGTGAGGGCAGACAGGGGATAAGTGTCCTATGATCGCTGATCAGCCTCACATCTTCGCGGGTAATGCCAGCAAAGCGCTCGGTCAGATGATTGCCGATTATCTCAATCTGCCAATCAGCAAGAGCGAGTGTCGGTCGTTCAGCGATGGGGAGACTTGGGTCAAGATCGATGAGAATGTCCGCGGCGCCCGCTGCTTCGTGATTCAGTCCACCTCGCATCCGGTCAACGATCATCTCATCGAACTTCTGATGTTCATCGATGCCCTTCGCCGGGCATCCGCTGCCAGCGTGACCGCGGTGGTTCCTTATTTCGGCTACGCGCGGCAGGACCGCAAGGACCAGGGCAGGGTGGCTCTTTCCGCCAAACTGATCGCCAATCTCATCACTGTGGCGGGGGCGAACCGGGTATTGACCATGGACTTGCATGCTGGACAGATTCAGGGCTTCTTCGATATTCCGGTGGATCATCTTTTCGCCGCGCCTGTGATGGTGGAGCGGGTTCGGTCTTTGGGCCTGGAGAATATGGCGGTCGTGAGCCCCGATATCGGAAGCGTCAAGCGGGCTCGGAATTACGCACTGCTTCTTGATGCGCCCCTGATTATTCTCGATAAGCGTCGCCCCAAGCCCAACGAGTGTGAAGTTCTCAACGTGATGGGCGATGCCCAGGGCTGCAACGCCTTTATTTTCGACGATCTGATCGATACTGCCGGGACGATCTGCGAGGCGGCGAACGCGCTTCGTCAGAATGGCGCGAAAGATATCTACGCGGCCTGCACCCACGGAGTGTTGAGCGGACCGGCGATGGACCGGCTGAGCAATTCGGGGCTTAAGAAGGTTTTCGTCACCGATACGGTGCCCCAGAACCACACGGATAATGTGGAGATTCTGGAAGAAGTTTCGGTAGCGCCTCTCCTGGGAGAGGCAATCCGTCGGATCAACAACAATCAGTCCGTGAGCGCCCTGTTTCGCTAGCAGGGCTCCCGCAATAGAGGCCAGGCGCGCCTGGAACGTCTCGGAGGAACGACCATGAAGACGATACTGCTTTCCGCCCAATCCCGTAGCCAGACAGGGAAAGGTCCCAACCGTCGGCTGCGGCAGCTCAAGAAGATTCCCGCGATTCTTTACGGCCTGGGAACCCAGCCCGTCAATCTGACCCTCGACGATCATACTTTCCACAGGGCCGTGGACAAGATCGGCGACGAAATGGTCATGTTCGAGATCCATTCCGATGCTCCCGGCGTCGAGCACCAGCTCGCCGTGCTCCGCGAGGTCCAGCGCGATCCCGTCACCGATCGTATTGTCCATCTCGATATGATGCGCATCGACATGAACAAGCCGATCGAGGTGGATGTGGCGGTTCATGGCAAGGGGGCCCCGGTGGGGGTGAAGAACGGCGGTATCCTCGAGCAAGCGACCCGCGTTCTCAACCTGCGCTGCCTGCCCAACCAGGTTCCCTCCTTCATCGAGGTGGAAATCCAGAATCTGGGGGTCAACGAGTCTATTCACGTTCGCGACATCGTGCTTGCGGAAGGCGTGGAATTGCTCTCTTCGTCCGACGACGTGCTTTTCAGCGTGATCCCGCCGCGGATTGAGGAAGAAGTGGCCGAGGGCGAGGAAACCACAGACCAGCCCGAACTGATCGGCAAGAAGAAGGAAGAGGAGGCAGGCGAGGGAGAATGAGGTTGATCGTGGGCCTGGGCAATCCGGGGAATCGCTACCGCGATACCCCCCACAATGCCGGATATCAGGTGGCGGACTTACTGGCCGCCCGGTTCCGTCTCAAGTGGCGCCAGACCCGGAAGATCGACGCCGAGTTCGCCGACGGCCCTATGGCCGGGGTGGACTGTCTGCTTCTGAAGCCGACGACTTATATGAACGCCAGCGGCGAGGCCGTCCTGCCCTTGGTTCGGGGCGAAAACCTGGACGTGGCGCGCGATCTGCTGGTAGTTTACGATGATGTGGCTCTGCCTCTGGGCCGGATCCGGATTCGGGCTTCCGGCTCCAGCGGCGGCCATCGGGGGATGAACTCGATCATTTCCGCACTGCGGACGAACGAGTTTCCCCGACTCAGGTGCGGCGTCAGTCTGGAAGAAGACGCGGCCGCGCCTGTCCCCGGTCACGGGCTGAAGGACTATGTTCTGACGCCCTGGCCCCGGTCGTGCCGCCCCCCCGTCGAGGAGATGGTGGCGCTGGCGGCCGACGCGGTCGAGATGTGGCTCACCCACGAGGTGGGCGACGTCATGACCGAATACAATCGGAAGTAAGGGGAAAGATTCGTCTTTCCTTTTTCATCACCGGCGCCTGGGCGTCGGTTCAGCCCTGCTCCACCACGGCCTACGGGTGGAGCTGAGATCCGAAGGGAGGATTCATAATGGCCGAAAACTATGAAACTGCCCTCTTGCTCGCCCCTACACTGAGCGACGAAGAGGTGCAGTCCCACATTGACATCTTTTCCAACCACATCACCAGTCGCGGAGGCGAGGTCGTCCACGTTCAGAAGTGGGGACGGCGTCACCTGGAGTATCAGATCGCCGGCCACTCCGAAGCGATCTACATGTTCCTGTATTTCCGCATCGATGGCGCGGGGAGTCTGGTGGAGGAATTCGAGCGCCTGGTCCGTATCACCGAGTCGCTGCTGCGCGAAATGACCGTTAAGGTCGCGGAGCTGAAGATCGTCGAGCCGCCCTCGGGCAGCTCGCGCTTCTCGGCGGAAAGCCGTCTCGCTCAGGCAGGAGGCCGCCGTGGGGGGGGGGCTCGCTTTGGCCGTCGCGAGGGCGGTCGTGAGGGCGGTCGACCCGGTTCGTCCGATCGGTTCACCGGAGCGGACAAGGAAGAGGAAGAGCCCGTGAGCGGCGAAGCACCCTCTACGGAGAGTGTCGAAGCACCTTCTACGGAGAGCGTCGAAGCACCTTCTACCCCTGACGTCGAAACGCCTTCTACCCAAGACGCCGAGTCGTTGCCTACTCCCCAGACCACAGAGGAGTAGTTCCGACCGGAGGGAGACTCGGTCTTTACGGAAAGGAATCCACCATGCTTGAACTCAATAAGGTCATGCTTATCGGCAATCTGACTCGTGACCCGGAACTCAGTTACACTTCTTCGGGCTCGGCGATCGCCAAGATGGGCCTGGCCGTCAACCGTTCCTGGAAGGATCGCAACGGCCAGTGGCAGAAAGATACGGCCTTTGTGGATATTGACGCCTGGGGCCCGACAGCTGAGTTTTGCTCGAAGTACCTGAAGAAGGGACGGCGCATCTTCGTAGAAGGACGCCTGAGCTTCAGCTCCTGGGAAGCCAATGACGGAGCGAAACGGTCCAAGCTGACCGTGACCGCCGACCGCGTTCAGTTTGCCGATCCGCCCCCCACGGGCGATCAGGGCAACACGGGCGGCGCTTCTCAGCAGGAGCAGACGTCCCCTGCGCAGGGCGGATTCCGACCCCGTGCCGAAACCCAGAGCGCTCCCGCTCCCCAGCGATCCTTTCCCGATTCGGGCGAAGGATCCTCCAGTGATGAAGAAACAGCCGACGACTTGCCCTTCTGATTTTAGAACGGGCCTATAGGAAAGGATAGAGGATCATGGTAGAGCTTCCCGATGAAGTAAAAAACATGCAAACCCGCGACACCCGTAGTACCTCGGAATCGACCGGTGCGCGGGAGCAAACCGCTCCCCGCGACCAGTCCGGTTCGGGGGAGCGCCGTGGCGGCGGCAGCAGAGAGCGTCGTGAAGGCGGCGGCGCGGGCGGCGGTTACCGCGGCAGCGGAGCAGGCCGTCGCGAAGGCGGCAGCACGGGTCCAGGCGGGCGAGGCGGACGGCCCCAGCGCCGGAAACGTCGTCTCTTCGGCGGCGGCAAGGTCTGCCCCTGCTGTGTTCAGAAAGTAAAACACGTCGACTATAAGGACGCGGATTACCTGCAGCGCTTTGTGTCGAACCAGGGCCGGATCGTTCCCCGGCGGTTGTCCGGCACATGCGCGAAACACCAGCGTATGGTGTGCAACGCCATCAAGCGCGCGCGAAACATCGCCCTGCTGCCCTTCACGGCATAGGAGGAGAGATCATGGAAGTCATATTGTTCGAAAGTGTCCCGAACCTCGGTCTGCAGGGCTCCATTGTCCCCGTTAAGGCCGGTTATTATCGCAACTTCCTCGGCCCCCGCGGTCTGGCCGTCGAAGCCACGCGAGCCAATGTCAAGCGCCTGCAGGACAAGATGAAACAACTCGAGAAACAGGCACAGGAAGAGCAGAAAGCCGCCCGTTCCGAAGCCCAGAAACTCGAGGAAGTCGCCCTGACCTTCCAACTCAAGGCTGGCCAGGAAGACAAACTCTTCGGCTCTGTCACCAACCAGATGATCGCCGAAAAACTCGCTGAAGCGGGTTATGAAATCGACCGTCACCGGATCTCCCTGCCTGAACCGATCCGGCGTCTCGGCGTGTTCACCGTAGACATCCGCCTTCACCATGAGGTTTGGGCGTCGGTCAAGGTTCTGGTCGAGAAAGAAGAGACCCCTGGCCAGTCCGAACCGGCCCAGGAAGAAACGACCGAACCGGAAAAAGCCGAATAGATCTTTTCTGGACGGCAACGGATCTGCAAGACGGGTCGCCGGACAGCCGCCCAGCTGCCCCGACCCGTCTTTCTGTTTTCTGGAGCGGGAGCCGGGCGTAAGATGGCTCGCGATTCGGACGGATCCGGCCGGCACAGGCGAGGGCGACTGTGTCACGAACAAGGGATTGCCCATGAGAAAGCCCTCCCCCCAGTCCTACGCCAACCCCGGCCTCCGCGTGGCGTCTGTCGATCCGGGAAGCCCCGCCGACCGGAGCGGCATCCGGCCGGGCGACCGCCTGCTCGCCATCAACGGGCAGCACGTCCGGGACGAACTCGACCTTCTCTTCCTCTCTGCCGACTCGCCCCTCCGCGTTCACCTGATCTCGGCGGACGGCCAGCCCCGCCGCGTAAGCATCCGGAAATCCGACGACACGGATCTGGGGACCGATCTCGACCCCCTTTCCCCCACCCGTTGCGGGAACAAGTGCGTCTTCTGTTTCATCGATCAGAATCCGCCCGGGTTGCGTTCGCCCCTTTATGTCAAGGACGAGGATTTCCGCCTCTCCTTCACACACGGACACTACATCACGACTACGACCCTACAGGCGGCCGACCTCGAGCGCATCGTCGAGCAGCGCCTTTCCCCGCTCTACGTCTCGGTCCACGCCACCTCGCACGAACTCCGCTGCCGCATGCTCGGACGCTCTCCCCGGCGCACCCCGGATATTCTCGAAACTCTCCGCTATTTCGTCCGGAACAGCATCAGCCTTCACGCGCAGATCGTTCTCTGTCCCGGCTGGAATGACGGGCCCGAACTGGACCGCGCCCTCGACGATCTCGAAGAGTTTCTGCCCTCTCTGCTGTCCATCGCCATCGTGCCAGTGGGCCTCACCGAGCATCGAGAGGGCCTGCCAGCGCTCGAACTGGTCACGCCGACGCTGGCCGGACAGATCATCGCCCAGGTGGCTCCGCGACAAATGCGCCTTCTCGAAGAACACGAACACCGGATCGTGCTCCTGGCTGATGAGTTCTATCTGCTCGCCGACCTGCCCCTGCCGGATTATTCCGAGGAGGAGGTGCAGGCCCAGATCGAAAACGGCGTCGGCATGGTCCAGGAACTCTTCGAGGGGTGGCCTCCGAAGCGCCTGCCCAAGGCTTTGCCTCGCCCTCTCCGTGTCGCAATTCTCACCAGCCCGCTGGGCGCGCGGGCCATCGACCCGGTCATTGCCGACCTGAACCGGATCGAGGGCCTCGAGGTCTCGCTTGCCGTTCTGGAGAACACTCTCTACGGCCCAAGCGTGACCGTGAGCGGCCTCCTGCCCGGGACGGATATCGACCGGGCGCTGGCGCGGGTGGAAGACCTGGACCTGGCCGTCATTCCCGCGAATGCCCTGCGGCCGGACGACGAGCGTTTCCTGGACGATCTCACTTTGGATGAATTGCGGAGCCGACATCCGGGCGTGGGGATCGAAACGGTAGGCAATAGCGGCCTGGGGATCTTGGAGACTATCGTCAAAAGGGCAAAGGCGGGGCAGACGACCGGCCACGACGACTGAGTGAGTTCTTGCCCCGAGTTCCTGGCCGCATTCTTATTCGAAATAGATGCTTTGGGCATTGACAAAAGGGAGGGATGGGGGTACTCTTCACGGTTCGTAGAACGCCCCATTGGCCGCGGAGCCGCTTCCGGGGTCTATAACACGCGAGAGAGAAACGCTCCCGGATGCGATGAGCGTGAGAGGAATTGATTATGGCTGGCAGACTCTATCCCCTGAACCGGGTGCGCAACATCGGTATCATGGCCCATATCGATGCGGGCAAGACAACGACGACGGAGCGCATTCTGTACTATACGGGCAAGACCTATAAGATCGGCGAGGTCCATGAGGGCGCAGCCGAGATGGACTGGATGGATCAGGAGCGCGAGCGGGGCATTACGATCACTTCCGCCTCGACCCAGTGCTTCTGGCGGGACCACGCGATCAATATTATCGATACGCCTGGCCACGTGGACTTCACGGTGGAGGTGGAGCGCTCAATCCGCGTTCTGGACGGGGCGGTGGCCCTTTTCTGCGCGGTGGGCGGCGTGGAGCCCCAGAGCGAGACGGTCTGGCGTCAGGCCGACAAGTACCATGTTCCCCGCCTGGCTTTCGTGAACAAGATGGACCGGATGGGCGCGGACTTCTTTACGTGCGTGGAGATGATGCGTCAGCGTCTGGGCTGTCATCCTGTTCCTCTCCAG
>JABMPG010000224.1 GCA_013203855.1 bacterium | reverse complement strand
GGCCGGCGAGCACGGCAAGGGTTTCGCCGTCGTGGCCGAGGAGGTTCGCAATCTTGCGCAGCGGTCCGCGGTGGCCGCCAAGGACACGGCCTCCCTCATCGAGTCCAGCGTGGATCAGGCCAACAAAGGCGCCAGTGTCGTTGAGAAGGCGGCGGAAGGCGTGCGCAAACTCGCCGACAGCGCCAAGAAGGTCGCGGAAAACGTTGGTGGCATCGCCCAGGCCTCCAGCGAGCAGTCCCAGGGGATTGCTCAGATCAACAATGCTGTGGCTCAGATGGACCAGGTGACCCAGCAGGTGGCATCCAATGCGGAGGAATCGGCCTCGGCCAGCGAGGAACTCTCCGCCCAAGCCCAGCAATTGCAGTCGATCGTGAGCGATCTCACCCAACTCGTGGGAGGAAAGGCGGGTATTTCGGAATCGTCCAGATTCCGCCCGACTCCAACCGGGAATGGGTACGGGCCGAGTAGCGGCCACGGAAACGGGTACAAGTTGGCCAACAAGCCCGTCAATGGCAGGGCCTCCAGACTCGCCGTCTCCCAAGGTGAGCATGCCCTCGCGGGAGTGGGATCTCGCGGCATGGCTCTCACCGCGGCGGAGACGATCCCCTTCGGCGACAAAGAGCATGAAGGCGATTTCACGGAGTTCTGAGATTTCCCGCGTGTGCGCAACTGATCGGACGATCGGGCCGGGGCAGATTCTTCTGCTCCGGCCTTTCGCGTTCCGGGCCCGTCTGCCGGCCTGCGCGAGAGTCACACTCAAAAAAGGGACGGCTGACTTTGTGGTGTGACGGTCGATTACCTGGGTTGACAGTCGGCACGACTCGTTCAAAATGGGAGGGTTTGTGTGCAGGTAGAACGGGAAAGGACAAGACTCATGTTGACCGATGCGAAGATATTGACCGGACGGGATCGTGTGAAGAGAGCGATGCGGTGCGAGGGCGTGGATCGCGCGCCTTGGGTTCCGTTTGTGGGAAGCCACGGGGGATCTCTTCTCGGAGTTACCGCCGAAGAATACCTGAAGTCGGAGGATCTCATCGTGCGGGGTGTGCAAGCCGCTATCGAACGCTACCAGCCCGACGGCATTCCGGTTGTCTTCGATTTGCAGGTCGAGGCGGAGACCTTCGGCTGCGATCTGAAATGGGCAACGGATAATCCCCCGAGCGTCGTGAGCCATCCACTGTCCAGCGGCGGAGGAGCGACACTCGCCGATCTGAGAATCCCCGGTCCGGAAGATGGGCGCATCGGCATCTCACTCAACGCGATGAGGCGCTTGCGTGAGGCAGATCCCGACGTGGCCCTCTATGGCCTCATCACCGGGCCCTTTACCCTCACCCTCCACCTGATGGGCACCGAGATCTTCATGAAGATGTTCGAGGACCCGGAAGCCATCAAGGAAGTGATGGATTTTTCGCGGCGTGTGGGCGAAGCCATGGCAGGTTACTATATCGACGCGGGTTGCGATGTCGTGGGCGTGGTCGATCCCATGACCAGCCAGATCAGCCCTGACCAGTTTCGCGAATATGTGACGCCTTATGCGGCGCCGGTTTTCGAGAGCATTCGTCGCCGCGGCGCCCTCGGCTCTTTCTTCGTGTGCGGTCACGCGCAGCAGAATGTCAAGGCCATGTGCGAGTGCGGGCCCGACAATGTCTCCGTGGATGAGAATATCGCTCTCGAGTATGTCCGCGACATCTGCATCGAGCAGGGAATCAGCTATGGCGGCAACATGAGGCTGACGACGGTCCTGCTTCTGGGCACGCCCCTCGACGCTCAGCGCAATGCTATCGAGTGTCTGGACATTGCGGGAAACAAGGGTTTTATTCTTGCCCCCGGCTGCGATCTGCCCTACGCCACCCCGCCCGAAAACCTCGAGGCGGTCGCACTGGTCGTCCGGGATCCCTATCAGCGCGACGTGGTGAAGGCCATGGAGATCGTCCAGGGCGATGAGGATCGGCTCGACATGCACGAGTACGGCCAGACCGACCGGGTGATCGTCGATATCATCACCCTCGACTCTGAAGGCTGCGCGCCCTGTCAGTACATGGTGGAAGCGGTCCGGCAGATCGCGCCCGAGTTCGAGGGGATCGTTCAGTGGCGCGAGCACAAGATCAAGCAGAAGGAATCGTTGCGTTTCATGACCTCTCTCATGGTCAAGAATATCCCGACCATTTGCATCGACGGGCGGATCACTTTCGTCTCCCGGATTCCCGCCCGTGAAGAGCTCATCGCCGCGATCCGCCATCGAATCTACGAAAAGTTGCGCATGAAGATTCGCCGCAAAAAGGCCAGTCTCACCATCCTTGGCCGCGAGGACGATCCACGCGCCCATCAGGCGAGGGAGAATATTGAACGGGCCGTCACCGAACTGGGAGCGCAGGTCCACATCAATTTCGTTTCAAATCCCCGCGACATTCAGACCCACGGTATTCTCATGGCTCAGACCCCGGCCGTGATTCTGACAACCCACCAACTGAAGTCCACGGCGGGCGTTCCCGATGTCTCGGTCGTAAAGGAATGGGTCAAGGGCGTGATCGTTTGAACGGGCGGATACCGATACTGCTTCTCACGGGCTATCTCGGCGCGGGCAAGACCACGTTGCTCAACCACCTGCTTTCCCTGCCCGCGATTCGAGAAAAGAACCTCGCCCTGGTCATCAACGAGTTCGGCGCGCTGGGCGTGGACGGCGAGCTAATCCGTCCTGGGGCCTATGCCCGCTTCGATCTGAACAAGGGCAGCCTCTTCTGCATCTGCATCAAGACCGATTTCATCCGGACATTGGAAGAAATCTCCGAAAAAGTCCGGCCCGAACTTGTGCTCATCGAGGCGACGGGCGTGGCCGAGACCCGCGACATCGAGGCCTTTCTTGACGCCCCGCATCTGGGCGAACGCTTTCGCATCCAGGCCAATCTGTGCCTCGTGGATGCCGGGCATTTCATTCAGGTTCTCCCCATGCTCAGGGCTGCCCGCAGTCAGGTCGAATGGGCCGATGGGATTATCCTGAACAAGGTCGATCTGGCGCGAGAAGGCGAACTCGAGAAGTTGCGGGAAATTCTCCGGGCGATCAACCCGCTGGCGCCGATGATCGAGGTCGAGAGGGGACAGGTTCCCGGGGAGTTTGTTGAAGGGCTCGGGCATCGGCCCATCCAAGGGGACTTGGCGGTTTCTCCGCCCGACCTCGTCTTCTCCGAGTCGTTTCAGTTCGACGGGGTGGTGAACCGCGAGACGTTTCTGGCGGCTGTCGAGGCCTTGGGTTCATGCATTCTGAGGTTGAAGGGGCGAGTCGATTTTGGTGATGGGCTCGTGTTCATCGAAAAAGCGGGCGGCCGGCTTATCGAACGGGCGAATCCCGTGACAGGAAAGACCGGCACGGCCTTTGTTATTATCGCCTGGAAGGCGCTTCAGAAGGAAGTGCGGCAACGGATCGAAGAAACTTTCCAGTAGAAACTTAAGGGCTTCCTTGACGGGTCACTTGTTTGCGGTCGGGGGCTCGGGCTTGGATGCGACGTTTCCGCCTCGGAATTCGAGGGCAATCTCGCGGGCCAGTTTGGACTTTCGGAAGTACACGACAAACCCCAGGATGAAGAGGACCGCGCCGACGATGCCGATGAGTGTCTGGTGGCTTTCGCCCTTGATGGCACCGCTTCCCCACATGGCGAAGAAAACCGAAAGAGGCAGGTGTCCGATTATCGTGGCGTAGAAGAAGGACCGGGCCCTCATGGAACTCGTCCCAGCGAGGCAATTCGTCGCGAAGTTGTTGCCAAGAGGGCAGATGCGTATCAGCAGCATAATGGGGAACCCTTCCTGGCGCAGCCGCCGCTCAATCCCCTCGAATTTCCTGCCGAACTTGTTGCGCACCCATTCCCGTCCCAAGTGACGGGCGAACCAGAAGCAGAGGATCGAACCGACCACTGCGGCCATGTAACCCCAGACGGTTCCCATCAGAAAACCGAAAAGCGCGCCGCCCAGGAAGGAATACCAGATCCGCGGGACGCCGGCCGCGATGAGAATTATCCCCGCGAACACGTACAGCAGCGGCAACCAGTGGCCCATCGAGTCTTGCATGTTCTCCCGCCAGACTTGGATGTGGTCGAGAAGGTTCTGCCGGGAGTCTTCATCGCCCCACATCTCGCCCAGGGGGGTGGACTTCATCAGCAGGAAGCACCCGGTTACGACCAGCCCGAGGAGGAGGATCTTCGCCACCGGCCTCCAGCCGACCGCCTGCTGGGCCTGATCGACCTTTTGGGAGAACTCGCCCCGGCGGTCAGTCATGTTCCTGCTCCACCCCAAACTTTATCACCCGCTGCTTCAGCCAGCGCACTCCAAACAGGTCCTTCAGGCCGCGAATCGCTCGGTTGGCCATGCCATATTTGGTCGTGCCGGCGCGGCGGGCGCGATGATTGGTGGGAATCTGGACGATCTGAAAACCGCGCATCAGAAAGAGATTCCCCATGAAACGGTGCATCCCGTCGAAGCGCGGGAGATCTTCGAGGCATTTCGAGCGAAAGGCGCGGAGCTGAGAGCCCGTGTCCCGGATGTCGCTCTCGAGAAAGCGGTTGCGAAAGCCGTTGCCGATTCTTGACTGAATCTTCTTCCACTTCGTATCCTGCCGGTTCGCCCGCCAGGTCAGACAGACATCGGCGCCTTTGGCGATCTCGGCCAGCATTTTGGGAATGTCGCGCGGGTCGTTTTGCATGTCACCATCCATCATGATGGCGATCTGGCCACGGACCCTTTTCAGGCCGGCCCAGAACCCCGTGCTCTGGCCGTAGTTCCGGTCCAGCCGCACCAGGCGCAGGCCGGGGGTCGCCTCCCGCAGCCCCAGAAGAATCTCCCAAGTGCCGTCGCTCGATCCGTCATCGACGGCGATCACTTCCCAAGCAAGACCGAGCCCGTCCAGCACCCCGCGCAATTCCTCCAGGAGCGGACGCACATTCTGCTCTTCGTCTTTCAGCGGGATGACGACAGAAATCTCGGGGTTAGGGGTCATCGGGAAAGTCTCGGCAAAGTGCAGGTTCCGGGATAGAAAAGGACAGCCCCGTCAAGCGCAGCTGCCCCAGAATAATCCGATATGTTTTTAGCAGGCCATGGTTCTGCTTTCAAGGTTGTTGTGCCAATTTCGGCGCGGGAGGGGTGAAGAATGACTCGATTCGGCCCAAGGATGGATATCGAGCCGCGTCAGGTTTTCGGCGGATTGGTGTTTTGGGTTGGCGGTGGGGCGTTTGGGTTCGTTTGGTTGGGGTGAGGGATGGCTTGCCGAATCTTGTCACACATTTGCGTAGGATTAGGAAACAACACGTACGGAAATGTAGTAGCGCCTTCTGGGCTTTCTCCCGTGATTCAGAAGTGTTCCATGCGGGTTCTTGCGATCTTTGTGGGGTGTAACGTGCATGTATTCAGTATCATATGAAATGGTGGTGGCCGATCTTTCATTCGTTCCATCCTGTGGCACATCCCTTGCCTTTGGAGATTCTCCATGAGGCCGGAGCGTACCGGTTTTCTCGGGTGGCGGATTCCCAAGAGGATCCCATCCTGCCTCCCTGGCGCTCACGGGCGAGGGACAACACATCCGAAAGGAGTACATGGTATGAAAAACAAGGTTCTGACGAGCATCCTGGTCACTTTGTCCCTGATGATGATGGCGCTGGGGGCGGTGGCGCAGGACGAGGAAAGCATCTTCAGCGCGGAGGCGGGCGTCGATTACAACAGCAAGTACATCTGGCGGGGCCAGAATCTGGTCGATGGTTCGGTGATCCAGCCTTGGATCGGGGCCGGCGTCGCGGTCGGTCCGGCGACGTTGAGCGCGAGTGTGTGGGGCAACTTCGATATTCACAATCCTGGCGGCGATCTCACCGAGGTCGATTACACGGGTGACGTGTCCGTGGATGTTGGGCCGGTAAGTCTATCCACCGGATGGATCGGCTACAACTTTCCCCAGTCCGGCGGAGATGCGGAGTTTACCCAGGAGGTCTACTTCGGCGTCGGCGGCACGGTGCCGATTCCCGAGACCGAATTGGGCGTGGACCTAGGCGCAACGGCCTACTGGGACTTCGATGACGGCGACGGCTGGTATTTCAACACGTCCGCTTCCTCGTCAATTCCCGTTCCGCTGGGCACGGAGACAGTTGGTCTGAGCGTGGATCCGGGGATTTCTC
>JABMPG010000223.1 GCA_013203855.1 bacterium | reverse complement strand
ACGTTATAGTGTTCATATTCACGCCAGCGTTGTCCAATTTCTCGATGATCCAGGCGAGGGTGATTTCGTTGATGTTACGAGCGGGGTGATAGCCGTATCGGTCGGCGCCGCTTTGGCGGACTTCGATAAGGATGCCGGCCTCGACGAGTTCGTAGAGGATGTCGTTGGTGAGCCGTCGCGGCATCTGGAGGCACTTGTAGATGTACTGGGAGGTGGGCGGAGGCTCTTCTTCGTGAAAAGCCCGCACACATTCCTGGGCGGTGGCAAGGAGCAGGAGGCGTTTGAGGGCGGGACTCAGGTTCAGGCAGTCGGGCTCGAATTCATAGGTTTCGACGCTGTTGTGGGCGAAGGCGAGCTCGGCCCCGTAGAGAAGGGTCAGCCAGCTTAACTGGACCCAGATGAGGAAGAGGGGGACAGCCGCGAAACTGCCGTAGATGGCGCCATAGTTCTCCGTGGCCTGGCTCTGAACGCTGATGTAGGTGAACTGGATAGTCTGATAGATCACGCCCGCCACGATGCCTCCGAGAAGGCCCGACGTGAAGTTCACCTTCGTGTTGGGCATGAAAATGTAGGCGAAGGTGAAGAGGATCCAGACGAGGGTGTAGGGGATGAGGGTCGTGATGAAGCGAACCACGGCCCCAAGACCGAAGAGGTCGATTCTTTCGGTCACAGATGCGATGGCTCCGGTGGCCACCACGGTGAGGCTGCTCGCGGCGACCAGGAAGAGGGGACAGACGACCGCGAAAGTGAGATAGGCGCTGAGTTTGGTGGTCAGAGACCGGGACTGGCGGATGCCCCAGATGTCGTTGAAAGATCTCTCGATCTGGGTGAGGACTTTCACGACGGTCCAGAAGATGATAAACACGCCGATTCCCGTGACGACTCCGCCCTTGGCTTCGGAGAGCAAGTTATGGGCATATCGGATGATATGGTCCTCAACTTCGGCCTGGACGGGCAGCCATTCGCGAAGGACCCCTTCCAGCCGCTCCAGTTCGAGAAAGCCCTTGGCGATCCCGAAGGCCATGGCGATAACCGGAACGATGGAAAGGACGGTGTAGTAGGTGAGGGATGCGGCGCGCATCGAGCATTTGTCGCGGTTGAACTCCCGGACTGAGAGGACGATAACGCGGAGCTGTTTGAGCCAGAAAGATTTGCGGGGGGCGAGGTCGCTTCGGCGGATGCGCCACATGTCGATGGCCACAAATCGTTTCAGCCGTTTCAGATAATCTGTCATGAAGGAATTCTGCCGTTCCATCGGAGTTGGATACCGCGCCTTCGACCGTTTCCCACGGGTGAACTCTGTTGAATCGAGCCATCCGATTAAAGTATAAGTGGGGAAGAAATTCCACAGAAAACGCCTGTCGGGAAGCGGAGTCGCGGGCGGAGGAAGCGCGAGAGAAGGCCGAGGAAAAGGTGGATGAGCTACGCCAAGGCCTGGGCGGGGAGAAAGAAAAGAAAGAGTAGGCCGGCTCAGGCCAGTTCCGGAACCGGGCCGGGAGTCTCCCTGCGGGGTCTCGATCCGTCGGGCAAGCGCCAGTGGTCTCTCTGATGGCGAAAGGGAAGCGCCACGAGCGACGTGACGCGATTGTCGGACTCGTCGAGATAGGCCGGAACCCCGATGACGACCTCTTCCTGGCGAACCCGGATATTCAAGGATCGGTGCAGGGCATCCCACCAACGAAAGATGACCGAGTAGTTGGAGTCGGTTTCCTCTCGGACGCTGGAATGGTGGATACCATGCATGCGGGGCGTGACGAAGACGCGGTTGAGCATCCATTCCAGGCGGTACGGGAGGCGGAAGTTGCTGTGGTGAAAAATCGTCGCCGACTGGAAACAGATTTCATAGATCACGAAGGCGAGGGGCGAGATTCCGATAACGAGCACCTGAACGGCTCGAAAGCCCACAGAGAGGAAGACTTCTCCGAAATGAAACCGGAAGGAGGTGGTCGCGTCGAGATCGGGGTCTATGTGGTGAATGTTGTGGAAGCGCCAGAGGAAGGGGACCCGGTGATTGAGGCGGTGCCAGTAATAGAAACTGAGGTCCATGAGGAGGAAGGCGAGAATGAATTGCAGGGCGGCCGGCAGGGCTATGACATGGAGCAGGCCGAGGCGATGGCCGGTCGCTAACTCCGAGAGGGCCATAGTGACGGGGCGCACGGCGAAGATGCCCGCCAGAAAGGCGAGGACGGTGAGAATGGCGTTGACGGCGTAGCGCCTCGGGGAGCGGCGTTTTCTGGCCCGCAGGGGGCGCAGGCGTTCGGCCATCAACAGGAGCAAGAAAAGCCCCGCTACGATAACCGCAGCGCCTATCTGGATGATTTCGATTTCGCTCACGGAATGCGTCTTTCTTCAACGGCTGTTCTTGGGGCGACTATAGAGGGAAGAGAAGATCAAAGACAAGAGAAAGAGGAGGAACAGATCATGGCGCAATGGCTGTCGATCGCAGCGGTTGAAATTCCCGAAACGTTCGAGTTTCTCAAAGCGGGTTGGTGGATCATTCACCTCATCGCTGTCCCGGCAATCTTTGCCATCGGGTTCGGTCTCGGCGCGAGTCGAGGCCGCAAGGACTTTGGGGAGAAATCCGACAGGCAATAGACTGGGGGTTCGATCATTCGGCACGGGTGTGAATTTGCCCCGTGCGGGCCCGGCAGTGTATCGCTCTATTGTCTCCAAACGGGACCATGATTGCCTTCTTGGCCGTTCGCCTGGCGCAGGTTGTCGGGTGCTCTTCCAGTAGTATTACCGTGTGCGCGGTAGTATCTCCGATGTTCATAACCGCAGAGTCCACGATTGCCACGCCCGCGTGGGCTGTGGCCTAATTAAGTTAGAGGTTCGGGAATAAGGAGATGTGATGAAACCGGAAAGGAAGAGTTTCTTGATACTGGATGGCGACCGAGCGGTGGGCCGCCACTTGGCCGATTTCCTGGAGAACGTTTTCGCCTTTGAGGTGGAGGCGGTCACAAGCGTAGAGTCGGCGGTCCAGTGCTTGGAGAAGCAGCCCTACGACGGTCTTCTTCTGGATCGCGGGGAAGATGACGGCTTTCGGGTGCTGGCTTGGCTTCAGGAACACAACCGGACCGATCCAGTGATCATGATGGGCTATGGCGCCGATTGGGATCTCCTGGCGGAGTATGTGAAACGCGGCGCCGCCGACCTGATCGGAAAGCCCGTGCAGCTCTCCGAACTGGAACGGACGATCCGTTGGATGGTATATGAGCGGGAAACACAGAGCCGGCGGGGGAAGCGGCGTCCGGCCGTTATCTCGATCCTGGTTCCCCGCACGCTCACGAGTTGACACTCCGTGCGAGGATGTTTTCCGGATGCCCCCCCTCGAAAGAGGGGGGGCTTTTGGCCTTCGGAACATACTCTTGTAGAATTCAGCAATCTCCAGGAGGCGAACAACGCGTCATGAACACCACATCGCATATCAGATTCAGGTGGCTCCTCGCCGCCGCTCTTCTCATATTCTCGGCGACCGTCAGTCATAGTATCGCTCAAGTGGATTACCAGTGGCTTTTCAACAACAACGGCCTCGTCTCCGGAACTGTACGCGGGAGAATTGCCAGCCAACGATCCTACGATCAATCTATTTGTGGGCAGCCGGCTCGGAGTCCAGGCGATCGATTTCATCAGCCATCCGTTCCAGCTCATCGCTAAGGGCAATACCGATGTCGATGACGTCGTTCTCCTCTCCATGGGTTCGACGGCGGGCCCTTTCGAGGGGGATCCGGATGTCAACTGGGTAGACAACGCAAACGGGCGCGTGGAATTCACGCTGACGCCGGATCTGCTTACCACGGCACGGCAGAGCCTTCTCGGCCCTGGCTATCGTTGCGGAGTCCATTCCAATGACATGCGGGGAGACTTCCAGATCTTCGGCGGCGGAGAGCGAATCCTCAACCCGATCACCCAGACCATCTCGAAAGGTTCGGCCACTATCGAATTGGGGCCGGTCGCGCAGGGGCTGGCCTCTCCGCTCGGACTGGTGGCTCCGGCCGACGGATCGGGGCGGCGTTTCATATTGGACCAGGCGGGCATCGTCTATTTTTTGGGAACCGACGGCGCTCTGTCAGTATTCCTTTCGGTTTCCGCCCGTCTCGCGACGTTGAGCGCCAGCTATGACGAGCGCGGGCTGTTGGGCCTGGCGTTTCATCCCCAGTTCAGCGAGAACGGCAAACTCTATACCTATACCTCCGAACCGGCCTCGGGAACGGCCGATTTTTCCACTGCCGATCCGCTCGGGATATATGACCACCAGTCGGTGGTGGCGGAATGGACGGTTGAGAGCCAGAATCCGGACGAGGTGGATGCGGCGAGCCGGAGGGAGCTCCTCCGCATCGATGAGCCGCAGAACAATCACAATGGCGGTGGGAGATTTATGAGTAGCCAGTAGCCGGGAGGCAAGAATGGGCAGCCAGTCGGCAAACGGCAGACCGTGGAATGAACACTTCAAAGATTGAACTCCGAACCAATACTGTTCGGCACGTTTCTTGACCCGTTCTTGCGGGGCGCGCGGGTGGCTGGGTTGGATCGATGCTGGGTTGGGGGGCTTGCGCGGCGGCCCCAGTCGGTCACGTGGATTTCCACTAGGCGCAGCGGTTGTTTAACCCGGTTGCTGTCGGGTTTCCAGCTCGCGCGCACGATGCGGTCCGCCCGAATGCCCTCCTGCCGGTCGCTCTCGCAGAGCGTGCGTTCCTCGATCGTTTCATAGACGACGTTGTCTCGAACACGGCCCACGGCAATCTGCGCTTGGGGTCTGGGCAGTGGTCATGCAGCGGCGCCAGCAGCCTCGTGATCCGCGCGAGAAATCCGCAGCCCAGCACACCGCGGGCATATATTCTCGGCTTATGCTTGCGGCCTCGGGAGCGTGCCGTCTTCTCGTTCACGGTGCCATCATGGCCGCAGCCTAGGCGCGAAGTCTAGTTAGGAGTGTGTTAGTGACCCGTTTGTGTCCCTGCCACCAACACGCCGAAGCGCCGCCCGAACCCAGAAGCAGGAACCATGCCGAACAGTATTGGTGATGTCCACAGATCCATACAGATCTACATCTTCGTTTCATTCCTCGTGTAATCATCGGGTTTCATCTGCTCTTAAGGCGTCTCGATCCGTTCCTCGAGTATCCGCCCCGCCTTGCTCCGGCCTTCCTGCCAAAGGTCGTACTCGGGAAGGTTGAAGCGTCCAAAGAAACCGTGCAACCCGTCAGTCAGGGTCAGGAGTACTTCGGCATGTTCGGGATCGTCGCACAGATTGCGGCGCTCCCCGGGATCGCCTTCGAGATCGTAGAGTTCATCGGGACCGTCGGGGTGGCGAAGGACGAGCTTCCATCGGGGCGTCTGGACCGCTCGCGTGTTCTCGTACTCGTGAAACACGATCTCCGGGCCCCAGTGGAGGTCGCGGCCGATCAAGGCCGGTGCAAAGCTTCTTCCAGGGCCGAGAGGATTGAGAGGCGTTAGGCGGTCAAGGTCCAGATAGTCAAGAATTGACGGGAGAAAGTCGTAGTGACATGTGAGTGAGGAAATAGTTTGGCCCGCCGGAATGCGGGCGGGATGCCGGAAGATAAGTGGGACCCGGAGGTTTTCCTGGAACATGAGCAAGGGCCGGGAATGGTCCCCCATTCCCCACATTCCGTGGTGGCCTCCACAAAACCCGTGATCGGCGCTGAAAACGACGAGAGTGTTTTCCTCCAGACCGTTTTTTCTCAATTCTTCCAGGATAGCGCCGACCCCGTCGTCTACCCCGCTCACGGCGCAGGCGTAGCTTCGCCGGACAGTGGGGTTCTCATAGCAGTCCAGGTTCTGCACCATCCATGGATGGCGGGAATCGCGCGGAAAACATCGCAGTTCCTTGTCGGCGTAGTAGGCGGCGTGGCGGTTCCGGTGCCCGTCGCGCATATCCCGATCCAGGCCGTAGGGCGCGTTGTAACCCACGTATAGAAAGAAGGGCGCCTGGCGGGGCTGCCGAAGGAAGTCGAGGGCGTGATGCGTAATCGCGTCCAGGTAGTATCGGGGTTCCCGGTAGATCTGTCCCTGCCAGATGGCCTTCTCATCATAGAAGCGCCGGGTTTCCCCCTCGGGCTTGGCAAACCAGTAGCGAAAGCCCTCCTGAGGGTTCATGCTGTCGCCAAGGTGCCACTTCCCACACATCCCGCAGTCGTAGCCCTCGTTCGCCAGAATCTGCGGCAGCGTATCGAATTCGCCAATGGTACAGTAGGCCTCGGGCCCCATCTGAGCATCGGGTTCCTCTTGGCCTAGCCAATTATGCACGCCGTGCTGGGACGGGAGCAGACCGGTCAGAAGGGTGGCGCGGTTGGGTGAGCAGACCGGATTGGTGCAGAAAGCTTCCGTAAATCGCGCGCCCTCCTTCGCCAGTTGGTCGATACAGGGCGTGCGAATCTCGTTATTGCCGTAGCATCCCAGAGTCCAAGAACTCTGGTTGTCCGTGAGGATGAACACGATGTTCGGTCTCATTGGCTTGCTTCCTCGCCAGAATATCTCCCACCGAGCTCTGCAGAAACTCGGTCGCTGTCGGAGTAAGCCCTCAGCCATCTCAGGCTACGATGATTAGAAAGTAATACCTCCCGGTTCGATCTGCAAGAATAATCCATTCGACGCGAGCATCGTTTTTGCGCGTTCGATCGAAATGATCTTGGAGAAAACGGGGTGGCCGAAATCAACCGGGGAGATTGGCGGCGAGGAAGGTTTGGCAATTTGCCCGAGGCGATGAACATGACCAGGGCGCGGTTGCCGATGGTAAACTTGGGCAGCGCGTCGGTGACGACGCGCGCGACGCGCTTCTTGCACTGAGGGCAGTAGTGTGATCCGGGGACACCATCAGGAGAATCCAATAGTTGCATTGATTTCTGAAATGTTGAGGATTGGAGGCATGGGTGGCTGACGCTTCCCTGCGTCGCGCGTT
>JABMPG010000222.1 GCA_013203855.1 bacterium | reverse complement strand
CTGATCTGGCACTGCGACGGCAACCTGATGGCCATGATCCCACGGCTGATCGAGGCGGGCATCGGTGGCTTCCAGGGCTTTCAGTATGAGGACGGGATGGACTACGAGAAGATCTGCGGAATGACGAATCGGGACGGGAATCCCCTGTTCATCATCGCGGGCGTGTCGGTCACCACTACGCTTCCCCACGGCACTCCGGACGACGTGCGTCGGCAGTTGAAATGGCTGGTCGAGAACGGGCCGAAAGTCGGCCTCCTGCTCGGGTGCAGCAGTTCCATTACCCCTGGTGCCCCCGTCACTAATATACGAACCTTGATCGAGGGGCTAACATACTATCGAACCCACAGCTGTAGTGGGCGAGAAGCCACAGGGGCGGGATGATGGTGGTGAGGAAGGTCTTGCCCAGCCGGTGGCCGGTCCCGGCGCAGGTGTAAGGGTGCTTGAAGATGGATTCGAGGAGTTCGGCCTGGCCGGGGTGCTCGAAGCGGCGTGTATCGTCCTTGCGCTTGACGGCCGGATCCTGGCCGGTCCAGAGTTTGATTCCGAAAAGTTTCTCCGCCCATTTGACGGGGTTCTCGTGGATGCGCCGCGACCACGCTTCCCGGAGTTGCGGGAACTGAATAATCTGGTCAACGATGGAGGGGTTGACGTCGAGGGCGGGGGCTTTGGAACGGGGATTCGAGCGGGTCTTTGCCATACACGGTGCCATACATGGGAGCGTTTTTGAGGGCGCGGGAAGCTTCGGATAGCGTTTTTTAGGCGGGTTTTGCCCTTATTTCACGGGCATAACAGAAAAACCCCTGCCTTGACATGGCAGGGGTCACAGGTTCAAATCCTGTATCACCCACCACTGATTGCACTGAGCTTAACCCTCTTTTTAGGCGGTGGCGTTTCGCTACCGTCCACCCCCATGAATTCCCTCTGCCATTCCATTCACCCGGATTCGGCCCGTTTTCTGTTACCGTCAGGTCCCCATTGACTATGTACGGCTTGCAATGGCCAACGACCACTGCCATGCTTCGCCGGAGGTCATGGCAAGAATCGGGCCGAGGACGCAGTAAACTCTTGTGGCCTCCTTCGACCTCGGACACTCTGTTTCGAGACTCACTTTGGAAGAGATCGGCGGGCGTTCGCATCGAGAAGGAACGGGGCACGCCTGCGTGCCAGATGGAGAAGACGCACCCCAGAAACACTCGTCTCCGGAATCCGCAACGCAGGAAACGTACATGATCCGGAGTCGATGCTTTAGACTACTGAGAATACTCCATGGCAGAGTAAGTCTCGCGTCTCTGACTGCGGTATTCCGAGGGAGTACAGCCGTAGTATCTGCGGATCAAGTTGTGTAGATGGGATGACAAAGCTATAGTCACCCCGCCAGGCGCTCAACCTGTCAAGCAGTTCAGCTCGTACCGGGTTCCGTTCCTCAAGTCTCATTTTCTCTGACTCCAACGCCCAGCGTTCTCAGGCGCGGTCTAACGCGTCGCGAACCAAGGGCTTCTTGGGCGGTTCAGTGTGCTCTTGAGCGCCCCTGAGGGACGCTAAGGCCACCGCAACAGCAGAATAGACGGTCCGGTTTCATCTTCAGCCGGTCCTTGAGCACTGCCCACGCCTCGGGTGACTCACTGCATAGCGATACCGGCGTCTCCGGACTGATTCGAGCAATCTCGGCAATGTAGTGACTGTAGATTTCCGCTCTCGCCTCCGTAGGGAACGGGGCATTCCACGACTCCATTTCCGCCGGATTGGCTCGTATCGCCATGTCCGCAAGGCGAGGATCCATCCGATCGAAGCCCATCGCGCCGTCGAACTGGGGCACGGAAGTCATCGACAGGGTCCATAGCCGCACTGTATCGGGCGCAACTCCTGCAAAGAGTTTCTCAATGGCGACGGTGGCATCCTCCCGCCACTCGCGGATTGGGATGATCGGCGAGAAACCGGCGCGTACTGTATAGCCGGCGTCCTGGCAACGGCGCAGGGCCTGGATACGCTGGTCGAGCGACGGGGCGCCGGGCTCGAACTCACGGGCGGCATGGTCGGTGGCGAGCGTCATGTAAAACACGCACCGCTCACGATGCTCCAGTTCCAGCAGGTGGTCGACGTTGTTGCTCTTGGTGTAGAAAAGAAGGTACTGGTCTTCGCTCTTGGCAAACGTATCAGCCAGGATTTGAGACGCGCCGTACTCCGGCTCAAAACAGATCGAGTCACTGTACATGTCGTACCGGTAAAGCTTCTGATGAGGGCGTGCGGCGAGCGTTTGGCTCACATGGTCGGCAAAGTCTTCCAGATCGAGCATCAAAGTCATGATGAACGCCTGATCGCAGTAGGCGCAGCGGTGGACGCATCCGTTCAGGCTATGCAAGCCCCAGCCACCCTGGCATACGTAACTGCGATTGGAGTGGTATTCCGCGTCCATGACTTCCCGACGACTATAAGCGAAATCCTCACCGACCCCCGCCATCGTGGATGCCAGCCGATTGGCGATCCTGTACTTGTACTTCCTGTCGGGCACTTCCCGCTGCGACTCATCCCAGACGAACGTATTGAATACGATGGCGGGGTCGCCCTGTGGCTTCAGAAAACCGTTCATCAGATCGTCAGACCAAGCCGGGCAATCCGCCCCGATCCCCGCTCGCTCCACGATCATCTCCGTGTCCGCCGTTTCGACTTCCTCGACCGGTGGATCCCCCATGGCTCTCAGCATGCGTTCAAGACGCTTGACCGCCTTTGCGTTGCGATAGACGCGCTTGTGAACAAAGACGGCTGGTGGTTTCAGTGTGTACATCGTATCCCTTTCATCTTTTCTCCCCCTAGTCGGCCGCCGTCCTCTGTTCCGCCGTTTCTCGACAGCGCCGGGAATTGATTCGGCGGTCCGATCTCATGCCCCCATCTGGACACCGGACTCGGTGATGTCAGGCCTTCCTGTTCTCCAGAGCCAAGCTGATGGCAGCGGAGGTCTCTTTCATCTCATTCAGAATTTTCGCGTCAGACCCTTTGGTACGACGGAATGCGGGCACCATGAGCCCCATGGCTGCCACAAACTCTCCATGCTCGAAAATGGGCACCGCGTACGCGGCGAAAGATGGATTGTTCGTCTTCACCTCGTGCCCTCGCTCGCGGGTGCGGCCCAAAGCCTCAATCAGCTCTTCTTCATTGTGAATCTCCCCCCATTCTCTGCCGGGGTAGCCATACAGCGCCACACACAGACCTATCTCGTGCCTCGACTGGTATGCGAGAAGAACCCTGCCTGTTGCCGTTGTATAAAGATCCTCTTGGCCAACGAGATCCTGTCGAATCTGAACGTCTTGGGACCCATTCACCACACACAGGATGCTCTTTCGGCCGCGTGTCAGAGTTGTCAGAAGCACCGATTCGCCGACCCGACGGGCAAGGCGCACCATCTCAGGTTCGGCCGGCGCCACCAGGTCCATCCTGTATGCGTTGCCTTGGGATAGACGATACGCCATGGGGCCTAAGGTATATCCTCCCCTGACACGCCTCTGCTCCACGTACCCGCACCCGATGGCGAGTTTCAAAACACCCGCAACGGTGGCAGGGTGACTGCCAATGTGTTCGGAAATTTCGGACAGGGGTATCTCGCGACCAGGGCCTTGCCCCAAATAGGATAGAATGTTCAGCGCTTTCTCAACCGCTTTTGCCACCTGAGCAGCCCTGCCTTTCAGTAACAATCGTGATAGCCGACTGTACGCCCGCGTTCTGACTCGACACTAGAAGGTCTGCGCGCCGGCATAGACCGATTTCTCTCCCCGAGTTTTTCCGTCGATGTCACGAGGTATCTCGGGCAAGCGGTTCTCGATACGAAGAGCAGGCTCGACCATCTCAGTATCCACCCAGCGGAAATCGCCCGTTGGGCCGAGAACATACTTGAGATCCGCACAGGTTCGAGAGTGTTTGTCCTGATTTGACTCCTCAAGCCATTCTTCGAGAGCGAGAGGGCCTTTGGCAGACCCTTCCACAAGGGGAGTCCACCACCCATTCATATAGATGTTGAAGTCCGAGGAGTTCTCCCGTGCGTACTGGTTGTTCAAAGGAAAGAATGCCTGTGTGCCATTCGTTGCGCCGGGCACGGTTCTGTTTCGCACGAAAAGATTGTTGTATATCCTGTTCTGAGAAGCCTGCCGCTGATGATCGGTGATTCCCCACCGCTCGTACAGTTTGCCCCCATCTGTAACATCAACCTGACCAGGAGGCGTGGGGAAGCAACCGCGCCTGGGAACGCCCCCCACACGAACACCAAGTCCGTTCTCGATAAGGGTATTGTGCGCCACCGTCACGCCGGACGATGCGGCGACATAGACGCCATGCTGGCGGTTTGAGTAGATCAGATTATTCGCGATGAATGTGTCACCAAATGAGATCTCATAGTGAACGCCGTTTCCTTCGTTGTGAAACAGGCGGTTCCCCGAGATTTCGATGTCCTGATTGTCCACGTCGAACCAGATTCCATCGCCGTTGTTGTAGCCCGCGGTGCAACCCACGAAGGCACACCGGATGTTCTTGACGTTCTTGCTACCTCCGGCATGCCAATAGGGATGAAAGCGCCGATAGTTGTTTCGGAATATCTCGGTGTTCTCGACTCGGCTGTCCACGCAGGCCGCCAGCCCCAGGCCGACCTGGCCGTTCCCGTTCGCCTTGCAGTTGCGGATCACGCAGTTTTTCGACAGCCGCAGCTGAATGCCGTCCTCCGCCGCGTGGAGCGTGGCAACATTCTCAACCAGCAGATTCTCGCAATGGATCGCATATAGTCCCATCCAGCCGTAACGGATCTCCAAGTTCCGCACCACGACGTGACGGCATTCCTCCAAATAGAAGACTCTCAGTATCGTTGTGATTTCGAAGGTGTACCCCGTCGGCGCGCTTCCACCGTGAACGTCGACGTAGAGTCTGCCAGCCTCGGGATCGTGGTAGAACGACTCTCGAATCATATCCTCCACGCCGCGCCCCACGGGTGGAAGATGGTTCGGATCAGTCTCGACCGGGTCCTGCCCGATCTGCTGGAGCAGGATATTGTCGTTGAGGATCACCTGCGAAATCTGCTCGAAATTGCAATCGCTTACCCATCGGCGCCGGTACGCGTTGGGATAGGGCTCCTCAACTTTTTCCTGCTTGCCGCAGTTCTGCCAGTCTCCTTTGAACACCTGTGAGCCTTTGAGAACAACGCCGGGGCCTTCTGACCGGCCTTCGATAACGATTGGGTTCCCCGCTTCCCCTTGTAGTCCGACGAAATTCACCCCCCCACGATAGACGCCGTCGTGGATAATGAGGTGGTCTCCAGACTCAAGGGACTCGCGGGTGGCGCGCTCGATGGTCAGCCAGGGGGCATCGGCAGTTCCCGGGTTCTCGTCTGACGCGTTCTCGGCGCGTTGGCTGACGTGATAGGTCTTTCCGGGGGCTCTCTCCGTTTCCGCGCGGGGCACTCCCTCGGTCAGAATGAGGCAAAAGCTCAGGATGATGGCAAAAAGAAGTTTTCGGTACATGGTCTTTCTCCTCGAATAGGGTTTTGGTCTAAACTCGGGGCCCGAACAAGCGACGATTAACCATGCCTTGTCGAAACAGCAGGTTTGCGTTCGAGCAAGGCCGTGGATTCCATTATCTCTCTCCTGACTTGGAGTGTGCCTGCGCACGCTTCACTCACTCGATTCCAGGACTGCTATCTGACGCAAATCGCCGATAGACATCGGGCAATTTCGATTCCACTTGAGCACGCACGAGATCATAGAGGCTGTTGCCGTGCGCGTCCATTGCAACGATGAGAGGGCCAAGATCCCGCACGCGGAACTTGTATATCGCCTCCGGATGCAGCTCAGGCCAATAGACCTCTTCAACCTCCTCTATTTGCGTCGTTTCGAGGGCGGCGGCACCCCCTACTATGGCAAAGTAGCAGGCGCCGAATCGTTTCATGACCTCAAGACTGTTCTGGTAGAGGCCGGATTTTCCGATGAAAGCCCGCACACCGTAGGTTTCCATCAGCGGCGGAGAAAAACGATCCATGCGAGTGCTCGTCGTGGTGCCGATGCAGATCTTTTCCCATCGGTCGTTGACTCGTTTGAGGCTCGGAGCCGTGTGGAGGACCGGGAAACCGTCCAATCTAACCGGCAGTTCGTTCCCTTTGTCGAAGCAGTGAATCATGTTCTTGTCTCTCATGCCAAAGACGTGACCCGTTATTGTGACGACGTCTTCAATATGGAGAGAGCGCATTGTATCTTCTGTGAAAGGGGTCTCTAAGTGATATTTCGCCATTGTTGGACGATTCCTTTCGTCGGGCACCGGGTTGTGTTCTTCTGCGTAAGGGTGAGTGGTGGACCCACCTGCGATTATTTTCTCTTCAGTATCTTGCGCGCATAGCTGTTTCCCCGTTCTTGGACGTGTGATCGTGTGATTCAAAAACCATATTCTACTGTTCCGTTGGGCCATATTCTGGCCCGGGCCCGGCGAGCGGCCCAACATTGAGTGTTGACGGCGACCGGATTCATGGTGATGTGGGTGTAAGCCCATTCGATATGAACGGCCAGCGCCGTCGTGTCCCCGCCTAGACCCATGGGGCCGATGCCAAGGGAGTTTATTGATTCGAGAAGTTCGGCTTCCATTTCGTCGAAAAGGGGATCAGGATTCGGCGAGCCAACAGGCCGAGCAACGGCTTTCTTCGCCATCGCGCAGACCGAGTCGGCGGTTCCGCCGATACCGACGCCAATGATTCCGGGCGGACACGGATTTCCGCCCGAAGCTGCGACGGTAGCAACGACAAACTTCTTCAAGGCTTCCACTCCATCGGCCGGGACGAACATCTTCATGGCACTCATGTTCTCGGAACCGGAGCCTTTCGGAATCATCAGGATATCCAGATGTTCGCTGTTGGGTTCGAAATCCCAATGAATGACAGGCAGTCCTTTGCCGATGCTGGTCTGCGGATTCTCGCGGGTAACCGGATGGAGGGAGCTGCCTCTGAAAGGGTGTTCCTCTGTGGCGCGTTTTGTGCCCTTGGTCAAGGCGTTCTGTAGCCGAGCCCCATCGAGAAGGAACCGGCCGCCGATCTT
>JABMPG010000221.1 GCA_013203855.1 bacterium | reverse complement strand
GATCTGCACATGAGCAAGGCTCGGTTTGCCAAGGCCTACATCAAGTCGATGCGGCTGTACTACGCCTTCATCACCGGCATCGCCGGCTGGATTGGCGTGTCGTTCTACTACTGGCACCGGCCTGAGTTGTTCACGTGGTGGCGGAGCGCCCTGATTCTTGTGCTGCTCTTCCTCAGTTGGGGCGTGAACCAGATCATCAACGACTACCTGGGGCTCGGGGAAGATCGGATCAACGCCCCCAACCGCCCCATGGTGACGGGCGAGCTGCACCCCGGGTGGGCCATGGGGACGTCGATTGCGCTCCTGCTGCTGGTTGGCCTGGTGTCCTGGTGGTTGAACCCATGGTCGGTGGCTCCCGTGGTCCTCGGCGTACTGCTGAACGTTGTCTACGAGTATGCCAAGGCGTGGTCGCTGTGGGGCAACGTCGTGTTCGGCTTGTCCATCGCCATGTGTACGGTCTACGGCTTCCTGGCCGGCGGCCCCCTGATCACGCCTCTCGTCAGCAGCAACCGCATCAGCGCTTTCCTGCTGGTTGCGCTGATGAATGGGCTCATGACCTTCTACACCTACTTCAAGGACCTCGAAGGGGACCGGATCGCAGGAAAGCGCACCTTCGTGGTGCGCCACGGCCTTCGCGCCTCCCGCTGGGCGGGGCTCGTGGGGGCCTTTCTGCCGACGCTTGCCTTTGCGGTCTTCCATTTCACCGGTTGGCTGCCGCTGACCGATGTGCTCTTCCTGCGCGACTTCCTCTTTTGTGCGGTCATCACGGTCTTCCTCCAGATCTGGACCGCGGTCCTCTTCTTCCGCCATCCCGTGGGGGAGCGCACCTACCTCAGCCTGGCCACCAATGTTCGGGCCTGTGTGGCAGGGCAGATCACGATCATCGCCATCTTCAACGGGACCTTGGCGCTGTACCTGCTCACGGCCAGCTATGTCTTCATTGGCTTCCTGTTCAACCTCTACAAGGACGCCAGAGCATGAGGGACCGAGCAGACAGAACAGGTTGGGCGAAGGCGCTGCTCTACCTGCGGATCGCCCTCCACGTGGCCGGGCGCTACGGGGTGCGCCCCCGAGCCTTCGGCTGGAATCCCCTCCGATACGCAGTGTTTCTCGGTCGGGCGCTACGCCTTTTGCTGGCATTCCGTCACGACAAGCCGATGCGGACTCGCCAGGGGTGGAAGCTGAACCTGTACGTGCCGGCCTACCCCAGCGCTGCCTTCTTCCACACCATCGAGGCCAAGCTCCTTTTCCGGCCGCCCGGGCCCACCACGGTCGTCTACTCCATGACCAAGGCCTGCCAGTACAAGTGTCCCCACTGCTACCAGCGGAACGACAAAGGGGCGGATGCCGAGGAGGCTCAGCTTCTCGCCACGGCACGGCGTCTCCAGGACATCGGAGTCGCCCTGTTCGATATCGAGGGGGGTGAGCCGTTCATGCGTTACGACCGCCTTCTGGCTCTGGTGCGGGCGCTGGACGAGCGCTCCGAGATCTGGGTCAACACGACGGGACAGGGGGTAACGCCGGAGCGCCTGGAAGAGTTGAGGCGCGGCGGGGCGGCGGGTCTCATGGTCTCGGTTCACTCCCCGGACAGCTCCCTCCACGACGCCTTCTGCGGCGTACCTGGAGCCTTCGAGACGGCGTGCGCCTGCGTTCGGATGGCCCGGAAAGCGGGGCTGGCCGTCACACTCAACTCGGTACTGAGCGAGGAGGAGTTGCAGCGGGGACGTCTGAGTGAACTCATGGCGCTGGCCGACGAGCTCGGCTGTCACTTTGTCCAGCTCATCCACCCCAAACCGTCGGGAGCCTGGCTCGGGCGGGACGATCAGATGCAGCGCGGGGGAGCGATCATCCGCCAGGTAGAGGAGGCTCATCGTCACTACAACAGCGGGGCGTCGACCTGCATCACCGCCCTGGCCGCACAGGTTTTCGAAGAGCGACCGGATATGCTCGGATGTACGGCGGGGGCTATCGACCGCTTCTACGTCAACGCCAACGGGGAACTGCAACCCTGTGAGTTCCTCAACATCTCCTTCGGCAATCTGGCCCGGGAGTCCTTCGAGGTCGTCTACGGGCGCATGCGCACCGCCTTCCCGAACGCCCGCACGGACTGGCTATGCTGCACCCAGGCCTCCGAGATCCATCGGCTCTTCGTCGAGAGCGGGAGCAAGCATACGCCCTTGCCCTGGGAGCTGACTCGGGAACTGGTGGCTGGCTGGGATCGAGGGGAGCCAACCCCGCTCTACCGGAAACTGAGGATCTACGAAGGGGATGACGCAGGTGGACCGCTCGGGCCGGTACAGTCATGAGCATGCTGCTGATCATCAACCCTGGATCCCGCGCAGGGCGCAGCGCCCATCGGCACGAATTCTGGTGCGCGGAGTTGAGGAGAAGGGGGGTCTCCTTCGAGATCATACGGACGGTGGGTCCGGGGCACGCACGGGAGGTGGCCCGGACACAGACCGGACACGACATGGTTGTCGCCGTCGGAGGGGATGGGACGATCAACGAGGTGCTGGACGGCCTCCTCCTGTCGGCCCGGGTGGAGCTGACCATGGGCGTCCTCTATGCAGGAACGAGCCCCGACTTCTGCCGCTTCCACGGAATCCCGACGGAACCGAACGCCGCCCTGGAGGTGCTTCTGGCCGGGCAAGTGTGCGCCGTGGACGCCGTCCGGATCGAATACCGTGGGGAAGACGGGGAGCCGCTCACCGGGCACTTCGGATGTAGTTGCAGCGTGGGGATGGGGGCTGCGGTAGCTTCGGTCTCCAACCGTCTGCGTCCCAGGCTTGGCGATGCACTGGGGACCGGTGCGGCCGTGCTCCGTGCCCTGGCCACCCAACCCCCCGTGGACCTTCAGTTGACGGTGGATGACGATCGGGTGGAGTTGCCGCGCACCAACCACTTGATGGTGCTCAAGAATCCCCATATCGCTTCTGGGCTGAGGCTGGATCTGGGGCTTGAAACCGCTGACGGGCGGCTTTGTGTGGTGGCCGTTCACGGGCGTTCGCCCCTGGGGCTCCTGCGCCTTCTGCCTGGTTTCTACAGCGGACGGGCAGCGGAGGCAGAAGGGGTATTCTCCCGACTCTGCGAGCGGGTAACGATCCGGGCCGAAGGCCGAGCCGATATCGAGTTTGACGGCGACCCCCACGGGCGCCTCCACGCAGAGGTGTCGATCCTACCGGGTGCCTTGCGCCTGCAATGTGCGACTTCGAGGAGGGCAAAGTGACGGAACGGGAACTCATCGAGGCACTGACCGCGGGCTTTCCCCGGGCGCCGGAGCAACTCAACGCCACCCATGAGGCCGATGCCGAGATCCTCCGTTTCGGCACGGAGTTCTGGGCGGCCACCATCGACGAGTTCAGTGCCGAGGAAGATCTCTTCTTCGACGCCGAACCCTGGCTGATCGGCTGGAACGTGGCGGTCGCGACCCTCAGCGACCTCCTCTGTGTAGGGGCGGTTCCGCGCTTCTTTCTCTCCGCTGTCTGCATCCCGCCGGGCCTCGATCACCACTTCCTTAGCGAGCTGACGCGAGGTGTGCGGAGGGCACTGGATACGGCGGGGTGCTTTCTGATCGGCGGGGATGT
>JABMPG010000024.1 GCA_013203855.1 bacterium | reverse complement strand
GCTGTGGCTGATTCTGAAAGCGGAGTGGTTTTGCGACTTCGTCGCCAAGACCCGAGAAGATCTGATCCAGCGCCTGGACGAGGCCCTGAACCGGCTCATCAACCGCCGCGAGGACAACCAAAGAACCTGCTCAATCGGGAAAATCATCTAGAGAAGCGCTATAAACCAGCCCGATTGAGCTACGCCCCGTCATTTCGCGCGGAATGTTCCCGATGGACCGATCCGTCCAGAAATCCTTCGGCGTGCCCTTCAGACCGTAGCACGCTGGATCGAAATTGAGATGGAAGGACTTGTCGTCCCAGTTGAACAGGCCGACTACTGTATCTTTCTCGCCTCGGCTGATCCAGATCCTTGGCAGGTCCTGTTCCGTCTCGAACAGATCCACCGGGATGGCGGCCGGACGAGGCTCGAGGACACGGCGCAGCATTTCGATTGCGTGGGGCAGGAGACTTTTGAGGCGGTCGCCCATTACCACGTCCCCTCCCGACAAGTGGACGAGCAGGGCATAAACTCGCGCCTCCGACTCATTGAGATAGCGTCCCGCCATCCAGCCCCCGTCCAGTCCCAGGGGCTTGACCTCGGTCACGCGCTGATAGGGCGACTCGGCGGTATCCGGCCCTCGCACAACCAAGAAGTCCGGATCGCCATTGCAGATGTTGCCCTGAATCCAGAACAGGGAGGCAAGAGCGCCTGCGTTTCGCAGGATGTGGCCCCAGTAGATGTGGATGTCGGATGTGGTCCGGACCGCATCGGCGATGCCGAAAACAGACTCGAAAGGCGAGCCGCAGGAGAGGAGATAGGCCTCCTCTCCGATTGCTTCGCGGATCGTGCGAAACACTCGGCGGAGCAAGTCCACCCGGGGAACGGCCCGATCCGCGAACCGTTCCACTTTGAGAATGCATTGACAATAATCGACCTTGAAATACTCGACGCCGGCCCGCCGCAGACGAGTGAAAACACATCGAAGGTGATCGAGCACTTCGGGTTCAGTCGGGTCCAGATAGACCATGGGGCCATAGCCGTAAGTGTCTTCGCGGATCTGTCCGTCCGCCCGGCGTCCAAACCAGTCCGGGTGCTCCAGGTAAAGAGGATTGTAGGTGTTCACCAGCATGGGCGCGGTCCACACGCCCGGGATGGCTCCCTGTTCCTTCACGTGCCGACAGAAGTCGTCGAGCCCTTCCGGAAACTTCCCGTTGGCTTGCCAGTCCCCCCACTGGCGCTCCCAACCCTCGTCGATGGCCAGAACCTGGAACTTCTCACCGAAGAGACGTCTCCCCTCGGCCAGGTTCTCGTCCATCGCCGCCCGGGTCACCGCGCCCGAATAGTAGTCCCAACTGTTCCAGCCGACCTGAGGCGCCCTGGAGGGCTTCCGATCAATCAGTTCGCCCCAGAGAGCGCCAAACTCCGACAGAAGTTCCGCGCCCGATCCTCCGCTCAAGGCGACCACCGCCGCTGTCCGGACCTCCCTCCCGGGGGCCACCCGACAGTCAAAAACATGGCCGCATTCGAGGCCGCAAAACGCCTCAAGGTGGGGCTCGGAATGAACAGTCTCGAAGCAAGTGAAGGCATCGCGGACGGGTGGCAGGATGCCCAGCAGCAAAGCCGGGCCCTTCTCTTGCTGATAGATGGTCACCATGGCGCTGGGTGAAACGCCATCCAGAAAGGGCGTCGGTCTCCCCACCTTCTTCGCGCCAGCCCGCATGCTCAGAAAACTCTCACCCACCGTCAACTCCCGGAAAGAAGCGGCATCCAGGGGGGGATCGAACACGTTCGGCGACCAGCAGCCGAAGGAGACGTTGCCAAGGAAGATTTCCTGATCGCCCCGATTCTCCAAGGCCAGATCGTACGAGTCCCGTGGGCCAGATGAAACGGTGAGATGCCAGTCCGCGAATCGGCAGGTCCATGGCCCATCGCCCTGCCAGTCAGACTTGACCTCCACCCCGTTGATGCGAAGGATACCGGTTCCGGCGCTTCCCCATGGTGTCTTCAGGCTCAACGCGCCCTTCTGGAAAGACAGCAACTGTTGCATTCTTCTCGCTCCTTTCGATTTCAGTCCAGTCCGCCTTTTTGAAAGTCCCAGGGGCGGCCTGCCTGCGCGGATTCATAGATGGCCCGGATCAATTCGATGGAGCGCCGACCCTCCCGACCGGTGATCATCGGGTCCCGGTTTTCGAGAATGGCTCTCGCGAAATCCTCCAGTTGCCGACGGTGGCCTTCCGTACTGCTCACGGTCGGAGACCCCGAGCCGCCCTGGATAGAATCCCCTGCGGCCCCTTCCCGCCTGATGGTTTCATCCTCGGGCAGTTCATCGACGAACACCCACCGCGTGATCGCGTCCTCTTCCAGTGTCACGCTGCCCTTCTCGCCGGACAGCTCCAGCCGCTTGGGAAAGCCCGGTTCGCACGATGTACTCGCCTCGATGGTTCCCATGGCCCCGCTTTCGAAAAGAATGGCCGCGACGACCGTGTCCTCGACCTCGATATCGCGATGTGTCAAAGCATCGGCGAAGGAGAAAACCCGGCGGGGCTTTCCCGCGAAAAGCAGCAGGAGATCCACGGCATGGATCGACTGATTCATCAGGGCGCCGCCGCCGTCCAGCCGCCAGGTGCCGCGCCATTGGCCGCTGTCGTAGTAGGCCTGGCTGCGGAACCAGCGAATTTGCGCGTTGGCCAAGACCATCCGACCGAAGCGGCCCGATTGGATCGCCTTCCCAATCCGTTCGACGTTTCGCGCGGTGCGTGATTGGAAGACGCAGCCCAGTTTCACGCCGTTTTTCTCGCAGGCCTGAATGACCCGGTCCGCTCGCTCAAGCGTCACTTCCATCGGCTTTTCGCAGAGAACATGCTTTCCCGCCTGCGCCGCCGCGACCGCCGGTTCGGCCCGGGCACCGCTGGGCGTACACAGGACCACCGCGTCGACGTCGGACCTTGCCAGCAGTTCGGGAAGAGTCGTCGCTGCCGCCACGCCGTAGCGACTGGCAAAGTCCACAGCCCGCTCCGGCACGCCGTCATATACCGCCGTCAGCCGCGCCAGTTCGCACGTTTTCATCGCATCGGCGTGGGTCTGGGCAATGCATCCCGTGCCGATCAGGGCAAATTTTACGGGTTCCATCGGGTCGATCTCCTCACTGGCTGCGCGTTTGGACTCTTGCCACCAGGTCCTTGAACATCTCACCGCATTTCAGGTAAGACCTTCGCCGTCCCGGTCCAAGGCGTTAGGATCGGCGCCCTTCGACAGCAGAAGTTCGACACACTCCGGGTCGCCTCCGTTTGCCGCCAAGTGCAGGGCCTTGGCTGGATAGACCCAACCGAATCCGGGTCGGCGCTTCGTCTCCGACCGAAAATCTGAAAGTGCGAGGCACGAACAGCGTTCTCCGGAGCACCTCCTGGGCATCCAGACGAATCCGGGCGGCATGGGTGATACCGGAGTAGACAACTTCCAGAGAATGCCTGCCGTCCTTCGCGATTCGAAACCGCGAAACAGCCATGGATACCCTCCTTTGACGGACTCCCTTCGGATCAACACGCTCGACACAATCAACCGCTGACCATCGACATCTGACTGCAAACTGCAAAGTCTCGACGCAGGGCTCAAAACTCCAGACTCTATACCTCGTACTCCAGCAACACCCCCAACGCGTTGGTCCCTCTCGCCGCGAGTTTCTCATAGCCTTTCAGGGCGTCTTCGAAGGGGAACGTGTGGGTGATCAGGGAGGCAATGTCGAGTTGGTTACGGGCGATGGCTCGCAGGCAGACCTCGACGTTGCGACGAACCGGCCATTTCACGTAGCCCAGAGGATAGTCCGCGCCTCCCTCGTAGTTCTCGTCACGATAGCCCGGTCCGGCCTTGGCGGAGCTCAGAATCTGCACGTTGCCGCTGGGCGAGGCCAAGCTCACCCGGATCGTCGCGCCGCCGGGAAAGACCGCCCGGCCCTGGGGCACGCCATCCGGGGCGACCGTCATGGCGCCGAGAACCTTCTGGAAAAGTTCCGTCTGCTCCCCGCCCAAGCAGAACACCGCCGCCTCGACGCCGACCGGCGCCGTCATCTCGCGAAGCTGGGCCCACGACCCCTCGTCCGCGCCCAGCGTCTCTACCCCGTCCACCGCCTTCTTCAGACGCTCGGCGTTCGCGTCCATGAGGAACACGTTGCCGCCCGAACGGTAGAGCATCTGCGAGGCGATCTGTCCCATCATCCCCGCGCCGAGAACCAGCACGTTCTCGCCGAAGCCGATGGCCGCTTTGCGGACGCCCTCCAGCGCGAAACACATCATGGCCGACGGCGCGGCCTCCTGAAGCGAGATGTCTTCCGGTAGGGGTGTCACGAGGTTTTTGCCGACCTGAACGACCTCGGCGTGATAGGCCCCGGCGCCGATACAGGCTACTCGATCACCTGCTTTGACGTGGCTTACCCCCTCGCCCACGGCCTCGACCACACCCGACAGGCTGTAGCCGATCCGTGCCCGGGCCACCTGCCCACGCATATTCGGGTTCTCGCTCATCTGCAGCAGGCTCAGCTCGGTGCCGGCGCTGAGATAGCTGAAAGCCGTACGGACCTGCACAAGGCTGGGCGCAAGAGGAGGAAGCCTGGCCTCCTCGATTGCGATCTTCTTAACCGGGTCTCGAAAAAGAGCACGAGCGAACATACGGACCTTTCCACGGTTCAACTCTCTGCGGATGGACAGACGGCGGATGAGGCGGGTCCAGAAGTCGATGTGGTACGAACTATCTTCGTGATGAATTGCCTATTCCGGCCGCGTCCACGACGGGGGCAGGTTCCGCGGAATCTCCACCGGTGGCGCGGGGGTCGCGGCGGGAATACCCCTTTGCTTGACCCATTCCGCCATACGCCGGATGCCGTCTTCCAGCGTGACGCCCATCGGCTCGCCAAAATAGCGCCGGACTTTTGAATGGTCGGCATAGGTGTGAATCACCTCTTGGCGAGGCTCGAGATGTTGGATCTTCTTCTCGATCCCGAGAGCCTTTGAAACTTGCTCGGCGATCTCGAGGACTTCGTGGGGCTGGTCGGCGCCCACGTTGAAGATCTGGTTCCAGCAATCCGGGAGGTCGATGGACCGGGCAATGATGGGCGCCACATCGTCGATATGACTGAAGGCGCGGGTCTGCCGTCCGTCTCCGAACACCGACATCGGCTTGCCTTCGAGGGCCTGGCGCATGAAAATCCCGACCACGTTCCGATAGCGGTCGGCAATGTTCTGTCCTTCGCCATAGACGTTGTGAGGCCGGAAAATCACATAGGGCAGACCAAATATGCGGCGGGTAGCCTCGAGTTCCATCTCGAAGGCGAATTTCGAGATGCCGTAGGGATCCTCGGGCTCGGGTCGCATGTCCTCGGTCATGGGCACCTGCCCCGCGCCATAGACCGCGATGGAGGAGGTGAAGGTAAAGATCTTCACATCGTGGTTGACCGCCGCGGTCAGCAGGTTGACGCTCCCGCCCAGGTTCGTTTCGTAGTTGTAGCGTTTGATGAAATGGCTCAGTCCCTCGGCCGCGTAAGCTGCCAGGTGCAGGACCGCCTCGATCCGGTTCTCCTCGAAAAGCGCTTCCACCAGGCCCTGATCGCAGATGCTGCCGCGCACGAACTGCACGCCGGTCGGCACGTTCCGGACGAAGCCCCCGGAGAGGTTGTCCAGCCCGACCACTTCATGGCCATTTTTCAACAGATGATTCGCCACATGGGATCCGATGAAACCCGCTACACCGGTGACCAGAGTTTTCATGAAAGGACCTTTCTTGAGTTGCCTGAATAAGGAGACAGTAGCCAGAAGCCACTAGCCAGTAGATGTTCAACTCCCAACTTCGAACCCTGAGATCTGAGATTACCGTGGATGCTCCGCCGTCACCGTTGTCCGGATGCCGCCACGGGGCGTGCATTCCAGTTTCAGGCTCATTTGTTTCGGCCGGCATACCCTCACGAGATCCTCGAGCATCTTGTTCACCAGGTGCTCGTAGAACATGCCCACGTTCCGATAGGTCAGCAGGTAGTACTTGAGCGCCCGCAACTCGAGCACCTTCCGGTCCGGGATGTATTCGAGCGTCACGGTGGCGAAATCGGGCAGGCCGGAAAAGGGACAGACCGACGTGAACTCCTCGGTGACATTTACGATCGAGATGTCTCTTCCGGGATACTCATAGTCGAAACACTCGAGAAGGTTGGCCTGAACTGCTTCGGGCGGATCGAAAGGAAATCGTTTGTCTTGAGCGTCGAATCGCATGGGCGCCGCCCGTTAGGGATTTGGCTGTCTGGACCGGTATCCCGGTCCAGACCCGTCGCTAACAGACTATCGCCCGAAATCCGAATTCTCAACTCAAAAGCCTGAACCGGCGCTTCAAAACCCACATTCCCGAATCTGCCAGTAGGCTCGTCCCCTTCAACGCCCTCACTTTTTCTCAGGAACGATCAGAATACTCTCCATTTTCTGCCCGCTGAGACCCACGACCTCCGGTATTTCGGAACTGGTGAGCGCGATGCTGTTCTGCCGAAGAAGGGGCCACACCACGGGCGGCGAGATCTGAATGCCGTTGTCGACCTCTCGGAAAACATTATTCTCGATGACCGGCATCATCATGCCCGAGTCGTCGAGGATGACCATCTTGTCGTAGCGGTCCCGGTTCCGATCGAACCCGTTGAAGAGGGCTGCGGTGCCGGCTTTGAGGCAGGTGTTGGACCGGAAAACGTTTCCCACGGTGAACCAGCTATGCACGTCCGATTCCGGCAGGACGGCGGGGTTCCTCTCGAAACCGTTGACATAGAACCGGCTGGTGATGCACGTCTGGCGCGTATCCTCGAATCGGTTGCCTCGGACCAGGGTCCAGCAAACGGGCTGGCGGAAGGACGAGTCGAGATGGACGCCGCTTCCCATGTTCCGATAAATGTTGTTTGCGATGACGTTGTCGATGGCATTGAACCAGAGCATGGTTCCGACGGCGTTGGAGTTCGGGTCCACGACTCCGCTGTCGATGGTGTTGGCGTAAACGATGTTCTCCCGATAGGCAACTAGTGGCGTGAGTCATAAATCTTCATCATTATTGTTGCCTTCGCGTTTCCTGCATCGTATACTGGCGTTGGAGGAAATGAGGGATGCGAATTGCGCAAGAAATCAGACTCACGAAAAGGGAACGAGCGACACTGTACCGGTG
>JABMPG010000220.1 GCA_013203855.1 bacterium | reverse complement strand
CTCTTGCCCCGAGATGGGGGCGACTGTTCTGTCGGTGGAATCCCAGGCGAAGTCGACGTTCGCTATTGTGTTGGCTCCTCTGGCGGGGCTCCTGGTGGACTGGCAGCGGACGGTTCTTGGTCCGGGAGGCGTGCGAGCTTTCTGGCCGATAGCGGCGTTTGGGATCATTGCCAGTGTTCTGGTTCTGGCCACATCGAAGCGGCCCGTTCGGGTTCAGGTGACGGAGAGGGCGCGGTGATTTCTATCCAGTGGTTTCTTCCTGTTCCATTTTCTGGATGAAGGCGTTGGCTTCGTTGATGGCTTTCTCCAGATCGTCGACCAGTGCCTGGACATCGGTCTGGACGGCAGCGAGTTCGTCTTTCAGCGAGGCGATGGCTCGGGCGTTGAGATTGTGCTTGAGGAACAGGACTTGGTCGCGGAGGGGCTGGAGGACTGGTTCGAGCCGGGCCTCTGCCCGCTTCATGGCGGCGATGAGTTCCTCGTAGCGTTTCCGGGTGGTCTGGAGCTGGTCGCTGCTTTTGCGGCGGAGGTGTACGCTGGAGTACTGGTCGAGTTCCTTTTCCCATTCCTCGAAAAGCGCTCGGGCCACGTCTTCCACGGAGGCGATGCGGTCCCGAACGTCCTGTGCGCGTTGCTCGCTGCGGTTGAGTTCAGCCTGTAGTTGGTCGTAGGTTTTCTCCAGTTCTCCGCCTTCCACTTCGAAGACGTTCTGGAATCGTTCGAGGGCGGACTGGAATTGTTCTTTTGCTTCCTGCTGGCTGTCGCGGGCTTTTGCCACGCGGTCGACGAGAATTTCGCGCTTATGATAGCCGAACTTTTCCATCGTCTGGTAGAAGGTCTTCTGGCATCCGGTGAGTGCAAAGGTTGCCGTGAAAGTAAGAACGAGCAGGGAGATCAGAGGTGTGCGCATGTTGTTTCTCCTGTGAGATATGTACGATCTCATGGTAGCAGACGGTTGCTGGATCGCGCCACGGATTCCGTTGGCGATGGCCACGGGGTGTGCCATCGAACCGGTAAACCGGTTCAGTCCCATTTTTCATGTTTTCCGTGGGTAGAATCGCAACTGCGCGATTCAACCCACGGCTTGGATATCAAACCGCTACGCGGTTGCGATTAGCCTGCGAGGTGTTTCTGTCTCCATCGACGATCGGTGGAGGCTTTGCGGTCTGACGTTTTGGCTACTGGCTAGTGGGCTCTTCCTGGACGGGGCTGCGGAGGATTCCGAGGCCTTCCACTTCGATTTCCACGATGTCGCCTTCTTTGAGGAATTTGGGCGGCTTGCGTGCGAAGCCGACTCCGGGCGGAGTGCCGGTGGCGATGATATCGCCGGGTTCGAGTGTGCAGAAATTTGAGATGAAGGAGATGATGTGGGCGACGGGAAAGACCATTTCGCGGGTGTTCGATTCCTGGCGGGTTTCTCCGTTGACCCGGCATGTGATTTTCAAGTTCTGCGGGTCGGGAATCTCATCGGTCGTGACAAGGACGGGCCCCATGGGGGCGAAGGTGTCGCATGATTTTCCGCGAAGCCATTGCCCGTCGCTGAATTGTAGATCCCGGGCGCTGACGTCGTTGAAGTTCAGGTAGCCGCCCACGTGGCTCAGTGCGTCGCCGGGATGGATATGCTTGCCGCCCGTGCCGATTACCACGCCGAGTTCGGCCTCGTAATCGAGGCATTTCGTGATGCGAGGGCGGAGGATTGGCGCTTCGGGGTCGAGCACGGTGTTGGAGTATTTGGCGAAGACGAGAGGAGTTTTGGGGACCTCGACGCCTTCTTCGGCGCAGTGGTCACGATAGTTCCGGCCGATGCAGAGGATTTTTGGGGGACGCTCGATGGGAGCGAGGGTGATGACTTTGTGTGAGTGGTAGAGCATGGTCTGTGCCGAGGGATTGGAGAGGGCCCAGTCGCAGGCTTTCTTGAGGTAGGTCTGTGTTTCGGGTCCCGACTGGAGGGCTTCGAGGACCGATCGGGGCTCGTAGAGTGGTTCCTGGCTTGTGGCGAGGGCGTAGAGTTTCATGCAGGACTCGGCATCGAGGATTCCGAGAGGGGTGAGGACTCCGAGGTGTACTTTGCCCTCAGTGTTTACGCGGAATCGCATGAGTTTCATGGGAACGGCTCCTTCCGCCGGGAATCGGCGATGTTTTTGCTTTTGGGAAGATAGAGGGTGAACGTCCGAGTGTAAACTGGAAACTCAGTTCGCGATGTGTTTCCAGTTGGACTGGGGCTCCAGTGCGGCGATTTGGCTGTGTTCGGGGCGGGCGAGGATGGTGAATGAGTAGATCCGGGCGTGCATGTCGTAGACTCCTGCCGTGGTGGTGTCGCCGCCCTTGCACAGGGAGAGGATGAGTGTGTAGGTGGCGGGGGCCAGGTCGAGTCGATCGATTCGGAAGGTGATCTCGCCGCCCTGTGGGTAGGGCTGAATCCGATAGCCCATCTGGCGGGATGAGATGTAGTACACCGAGTGGCCTCGATAGGAGAAGATGTTGAGCGCGCAGTCCATGTCGTCGGCTGTCGGTTCGTTCACGCGATAGCGGAGGCGGATTTGAAGGGGAGCGCCGTTTTCGAATACGTGGCAGAGGCGGCCCTGTTCATCGAGGAAGTCGATGTAGTCGAAGGTGATGGCGCCGGAGCCGAAGCGTCCGGGTTTTCCGGTGAGGGCGAGTCCGATGTGGACGAAGGGAACGGGATGGGGGACGGTGGTCTCAAACATGCGTTTTTTGTAGCGATATGTGACGTTTGCGGGTTTTCCATCTGCGGCGATGCGGCCCTTGTCGATCCAGATGGCTCGGTTGCAGACCTTTTCGATGAGGCCGTTGTCGTGGGACACGAGGAGAAAAGTGCCTCCCCGTTGGTGAAATCGGATCATCTCGCGGATGCACTTGTCCTGGAAGTAGATGTCTCCGACTGCGAAGGCTTCGTCTACGAGGAGGATGTCGGGCTCCATGTGCATGGGGATGGCGAAGCCGAGGCGCATGTACATGCCGCTTGAGTAGTGGCGGACGGGCATGTGGATGAAGTTTTCGATTTCGGCGAATCGGATGATGTCGGGTATCAGGCGTTCCACCTGTTTTCGGTCTACTCCGAAGAGGCTTCCCTGGAGGAGGATGTTTTCGTAGCCGCTGAGGTCGGGGTGGAAACCGGCTCCAATTTCCAGGAGGGGGAGGATCCGGCCTTTGGTGTGGATCCGGCCGCTGGTGGGCGGGGTGATTCCGGCGATGAGTTTGAGGAGGCTGGTCTTGCCTGCGCCGTTGATGCCGATGACGCCGACTGCCTGTCCCCTGGGGATCTGGAGGTCGACGTTGTTGGCGGCGGTGACGACCTCGGTTTCCTCGCGTTTTCGGAAGACTGATAGTGCGAGTTGTTTGAGGCTGCGGGCTCGCACGCTGCGCAGGGGATGAACCTTGCAGATCCGGTCGAGGCGGATGACGGGCT